>JASFWR010000278.1:0-5127 GCA_050049155.1 Planctomycetota bacterium
GAGGTCCGGGTGCAGGTCCGCGCCGCGGAGGACCTGGCACGCCGCCAGGACGTGGCACCGACCCTCCACCGCCACGTGGCGCATGGTCGACTGCCAGACCTCTCGGTCGTCCACCGTCGGGGCGCAGTAGACCTCGACCCCGCGCGCGTAGAGCGTGGCCCGCAGGAGCGGCATGTAGTTCTCCCAGCAGATCGCGGCGCTGATGCGGCCGCGGGGGGAGTCGACCACCGCGAGGGT
Organism: Planctomycetota bacterium; assembly: GCA_050049155.1. Taxonomy (GTDB): domain Bacteria; phylum Planctomycetota; class UBA1135; order UBA1135; genus Saltatorellus. The sequence goes on from JASFWR010000278.1 coordinate 238, forward strand.
GGACGCGTCGCCGCGGCCCCACACGCAGCGCTCGAGCGCGGTGGGGACCAGCTTGCGGTGCTTGCCGCGCAGGCTGCCGTCCGCGCCCACGAACAGGGCGGTGCAGTAGAGCGTCCCGCCGTCGCGCTCGACGACGCCGATGATCAGCTCCACCCCGTGCTCCGCGGCGATGGCGCCGAGGCGATCGACCGCCGGGCCGGGGACGTCGACGGCCGCCGCGTGGTACCGCTCGAAGGCGGCGCGCCCGGCGTCGCTGCGGGTGCCGAGCCGGATGCCGAAGTCGACGCCCTTGGGGTAGCCGCCGAGGAACGCCTCGGGGAAGACCGCCAGGCGCGCGCCGTCCCGAGCGGCGCGGGCAGTGAGCTCGGCGACGCGCTCGAGCGTCGCGTCGACGTCGAGGGCCACGGGCGCGGCCTGCACCACGGCCGCACGGAAGGGCTCGGGCGGAGTCGGCGCGGCGCCCATGCTCAGACCAGGGCCTCGTGGGCCCGGGCGGTCACCTCGGCGCGGCCGATCAGGCGACCGTCCTCCAGGAGGATGGCGTGGGTCGCGAGGTTCACCGTCGGGCAGACGTGGCCGGGAACGAGGCGCAGCAGCTCGCCGCGCTCGGGCCTCGACCCCTCGGGCGCGCGGAGGACGGTGTGCTCCTCGCTCTGCCCGAGGACCTCGAGCTCCGGGCGCCCGACCACCCGCGCGATGCGGCCCGGGCCGGTGCCCTCCACCGCCTTGGAGCCTGCGTCGCAGGTGACGCGGTCGGCGCCGGGTCGGCTGGCGACCCGCGTCAGCACGGTGACGGCGAACTCGGCGTCGAGGTCCGGGAGCTGCTCCACGGACCGGAGGTCGTGGTAGACCACCGTCCCGGGGGACACGCGGTGCACCGAGCCGGGGAGGGTCGCGAGGCCCACGTGTCGGAGGGCGGCGGGGAACGCCGGGGTCCCCGCGGTGACGACCTCCGCCGGGCCGAGGTCGGCCTCGCGCAGGGCGCTGGCGAGCTGCACGAGCCGGTCGTAGGAGGCGTGCACGAGCCGCGCGCGCTCGTCGAGGTCCTCCTCCAAGCGGTGGCCGTCGTATGCGTGGAGTCCGCGGAAGCGATCCCCGGCGGCCCGCGCGATGGCCCGGATCTCGTCGGTCTCCTCCACGTCGATCCCGGTCCGCCCCATGCCCAGGTCGAGGTCCACGAAGAGGCCGACGCCGGGCGGGGCCTCCGCCACCTGCTCCACCGACTCCACCAGCGTGGAGAAGGTGACCTCCGGCCAGGCCTCGGAGAGCTCCGCGAGGCGCTCGAGACCGCGGCCGTGGAGGTGGTGAGCCAGGAGCACGTCCCCGTTCGGCGTGCTCTCCGCCCGGAGCACCTCGGCGAGGACGTGGGCCTCCCGGGTGGTCGCGCACTTGAAGCGCCGGACCCCCGCGCGGGCGTAGAGCGCGAGGACCTCCGGCACCTTGGCGGTCTTCACGTGGGGGCGCCAGCGCGCGGGCCCCGCCGTGAGCCGCAGCACCGCCTCGATGTTGCGGCGGGCCGCGCCGAGGTCGATGAGCAGCGCGGGGGTCAGCGCCCGCTCGGCGACGGAGGGGTCCAGCTCGGGGGGATCGGGGGCGGCCATCGGTTCGGCGGCGGGGCGGCGGCGCCCCGCGTAGATCGACCCCATGGATACACTCGCCCGACCCGGCGGGATAGGGTTACGGAGGACGAATGCTCGGTCACCGCACGAACCAGGCGCTCCTCCTCGCCGCGCTCGCCGCGTCCTGCGGCGGGGGCGGAGGGGATGGCGGAGGGACGCCCAACGTGGCGGTCTCCGCGGGCGAGGACACGTCCTCGCTCGCGCGCGCCAGGGTGATCCTCGAGGCGACGGCGCCCGAGGCGGAGGGGGTCGGCGCCTTCCAGTGGGAGCAGGTCTCCGGCCCCGCCGTCGTGCTCGAGGCCGTGCCGGGCGGCGAGGCCGGCACGATCGGCTTCCTCGCGCCGGACGTGGACGGCGTGGTGGAGCTCGTGGCCCGCGGCCTCTCCTCCGGCGGCGCCGTACTCGGCAGCGACACCGTGCTCGTGACCGTGGAGGCCCCGCGCCCGGACCTCTCCGCCGCGCTCCTCTCCACCGTCGACCTCGGCGGCCCGGGCCGCGCGTCGGCTGCGGCCTACCACGCCGCCGCCGGCCGCCTCTTCGTGCTCGACCCGGTCCTCGAGCAGGTGTCGGTCTTCGACGTCTCCGACCCCACGGAGCCGATCCCCGTGGGCGCCATCGTCGCCCCTCCGCCGGTCCCCGGGTACCTCCCCGGCCCCCCGCTCGCCGTGGCCTGCGGGCAGCAGGGCTCGGTGGTCGTCGCCTGGAGCGGCGAGACCACGGAGTTCCCGGGGCGCGTCCAGTTCTCCGACCCGGTCACCCTGGCCCCGCAGCTCGCCGCGTCCTCCTTCGGGCCCAACCCCGTGGACGTGGACGTCACGGACGACGGGCTCACGGTCGCCGTGGCCTGCGCAGGGGACCCGCCCTTCGTGGGGGGGGGCGAGGCGCTCGGCTACGTGACGGTCTACCGCGTGCCTCCGGGCGGCCCGTCCCTCATGAACGAGTCGACGGACATCGCCCCGATCCCCTTCGTCGCCTTCGACGGGACGGAGGCCGCGCTGGAGGCGGCGGGGGTCCGCTGGTTCGCCGATACGGCGCCCATGGCGTCCCTCGAGCTGACCCCGCGCGCGGTGGCCCTCAGCGCCGACGGGACGCGGGCGTGGGCGGCGTGCCCGGAGAACGACGCGCTGGTGATCCTCGACACGGCGGAGGAGGTGGCCGTCGACTGCGTCCCCCTGGAGGACCGCGCCTGGGGCACGTTCGCGGCGGGCGCGGCCGGGGACGGCCAGCGGATCGAGTGGAGCGCGCCGCCTGCGCAGCTGACCACCCTCGCCGGCGACGCCGTCCCGGTGGGCGGCTTCACCGGGATCGCGAGCGCCACGGGCGCCGCCGGCGGGCGCGTCCGCGCCACGGTGGTGGACGGGGCGGGGCCGGTGCTGGCGCCGGCGGACGTGGACGGGGACCTGGCGCTGGAGCTCCCCATGGTGGACCCCGACCTGCAGCTGCGCCTGCGAGTGATCGAGTTCGACCCCGCGACCGGCGCGGTGGCCCTGGTCTCCGAGGTCCCCCTCACGGACGGCGGCGGCGCCCCCGTGGTGGGCCGGCCCAGCCTTTTCGCCGCCTCGACGGGGCTCGCCCTCGAGGACGAGCCCACGGTGGACCTGAGCGGCAACCCGGTGGCGGCGTCGGACCTGGGCGCGCGCTTCTGCGGCGCCGCGGAGATCCCCGGCGGCGGCTACTGGCTGGCGGACGCGCGCCGCTGCGGCCTCTGGCGCTTCGACGCGTCCGGCGCGCTCGCGGCCCGCTTCGTCCCGGACGGGACCCCGGCGAGCCTCGGCTCGCCGACCCTCCCGGCCACCTACGCCGCCCGGCGGGCCAACCTCGACTTCGGCCTCGGCCGCCGCTTCGGCGGCTTCGGCGCCCTCGCCCTGGACGGCGCCAGCGGCGTGCTGACGGTCGCCAGCCGGCTCCCCCTGGACAACCCGGACACGGCGGACGACGCGGCCTCGGCCGCCTCGGCGATCGTCCGGCTGCTGCAGGTGGACGGGGACACGGGCGCCCCGGTGGGGGAGTTCGCGCTGGTGCTCGACGCCGCGGACCACTCGGTGGAGGGGCTCTGCGTGCCCGGCGGCCCGGCCTTCGGCGGCCTCGCGCTCCTGGAGGTGGCGGCGGACGACGACGGGTTCCGCGGCGTGTACGACCTGGACCTGACCGGCGCCACCGACCTGCTCGCCCTCGCTCCCGCGGACTACGCGGCGGTGTCCGCGGCCCTGGAGTCCACCCCACCCGACCAGCTGAGCGCCCTCCAGGTCCCGGTGGTGCCCGTGGGCAAGTCCCTGCGGGTGGACCTCGTGGACCTCGGGCTCGGGGGCAGCGGCCGCGCCAGCGGCCTCGCCGCCCTGGGCGACGACCTCGTGGTGACCTTCGACAACGGCGCCGGCCTCGACCTCGCGAGCGCGGCTCCCGGGAGCGGCGCGCTCTCCGGCGTCGGCGGTCCGGCCACCGCCTTCGCGCGGGTCCAGCTGTCCCCGGAGGGCCTCGACGCCTCCAGCGCGGCGGGCCCCTTCGAGCCCCTCCCCCTGCCCGTGGAGGGGCTCGTCCAACCCCTCGACCTGCTGACCTTCGTCGACCGCGGCGAGACCCGGCTGGCGCTGGCCAACGGCGGCTTCGCCCGGGTCCTCCCCGGCGGCGCGGGCGCCGGCTTCGACGAGCGCGTCCGGGTCGGCGACCTCGTGCTCGACACCCTCGTCTTCCCCGGCGCGACCCAGCTGCAGCAGCCGGACGAGGCGGGGGACCTGCTGGTCTCCTCCCTGGGCGCGGACCCGGACGGTGACGGCCTCGTGGACCGGCTGCTCGCGTTCGGCGCGCGCTCGGTGGGCCTGCGGGACGCGGCTGGCGCGGACCTCTGGAGCTCCGGTGAGCGGCTCGCGGGGCGCGCGGCGGCCCTCGACCCCGCGGCCCAGCGCGCCGCCGCCACCATGGGCGGCCTCCGTCCGACCTCCCTGGCCCTCGGGGAGGCGGGCGGCGCTCGCTTCCTCGCAGCGGTGCTCGAGGGGCCGGGCGCGGTGGTGGCCCTGGACCTGACCAACCCCGCGGCGCCGGTCTTCGCCGGCTGGCTGACCCAGGCGGGCACGGCCGGGGAGGTGGTCGCCTCGGGGGACCTCGTGGTGGTCACCGACCCCGATCAGGGGCGGGTCTCGCTGCTCCGGGTCTCCCGCCGCTGACGAGCTCGCGCGGGGGCGTCGTGCGTCACGGGCACGGTCGCCGCTGGGGCCCCCGCCGCCGTACCGCCGCCGCTGTACCACCTCTGATGGGGCTGGCGCCATCGGGCGCT
>JASFWR010000036.1:0-15619 GCA_050049155.1 Planctomycetota bacterium
CGTCCCGACCGGGGACGACCCCCGGTCGGCGCAGGTCCGGTCCACCCTCTCCGGCTACGCGCCGCCCCCTCCGCCCCTGGACGCCGGCGAGCGCGCGGGCTTCCGGAGGCGGCTGGCGGAGCTCATGGGCGCCGCGGGCGTGGACGCCATGCTCATCGAGCCCGGCGGCACCCTCGAGCACCTGACCGGGGTGAAGCTCGGCCGGAGCGAGCGGCTACTGGCCGCCGCGGCCATGGCGGACGGCACCTTCGTCTGGGTGACCCCGGCCTTCGAGGCGAGCCGCGTGGCGACCCTGTGCGAGCGCGCCAGCGGCGGGGCGGAGCTCGGGGCGGACGTGCTCCCCTGGGAAGAGCACGAGGACTCCGCCCGGGTCCTGGCCGAGGCCCTGCGCAGCCGGGGCGCGCTGCGGGTCGTCGCCGATCCGGACGTGCGGGCGCGCTTCACCCTCCCCACGGGCGCGGCCCTGGGCGCCGCCATCGAGGACGGCGCCGCCCTCGCCCGGGCGCTGCGCGGGCCCAAGACCGACCGCGAGCTGGAGATCCTCCGGTCCGCCCAGGAGCGCACCCAGGACGCCATCCGCGCGGTCTTCGAGGTGACGGAGCCCGGCATGCGGTCCTCCGAGGTCGGCGCCCTGGCCCACTTCGCCCAGCAGGAGCTCGGGCTCACGGACACCTGGGACCTCTCCCTCGCGGGACCGTCGGGGGCCTTCCCCCACGGCGACGAGGTCGACCGGGAGCTGGAGGCCGGCACGGTGATGCTCCTCGACACCGGCGGCCGCCTCCACGGGTACTGCAGCGACACCACCCGCACCTGGACCGTCGCGGCCGCCCCCACCGACGAGGTCCAGCGGGTCTGGGACGCCGTGCGCGCCGCCCAGCTCGCGGGCTACGAGGCCATGAAGCCGGGCGCGCGCACCGGCGACGCGGACGCCGCCGCCCGCGCCGCCCTCGCGGCCGCCGGGTTCGACGGCGGGTACGCCCACCTCTCCCACCGACTCGGGCACGGCATCGGCGTGGAGATCCACGAGCCGCCGTACCTGGACGGGGGCTCCGACGTGCCCATGGAGCCCGGCATGTGCTTCACCAACGAGCCCGGCATCTACCAGCCGGGCCGCTTCGGGCTGCGCATCGAGGACATCTGCTTCATCACCGAGGACGGCGCGGACCACTTCGGGCGCTGGCAGGAGGGGCCGGGCGCGCCTTGACCGACGTCCCCAGGCCGGGCTCGCTCGCCGCGACCCTCCGCGCCGCGTTCGCCGTCGCCCGCAAGGAGCTCGGGGAGAGCTTCCGGGACCGGCAGACGCTGCTCTACACCTTCGTGCTGCCCCTGTGCATGTACCCGGCGCTGTTCTGGGTCATGGTCCAGGGGGTGCTCGTCGTCCAGGGCCAGCAGCAGGCACGGGACGTGACGGTCGGGGTGGTGGCGCCGGCCGAGGTCGCCGCCGCCGCCAGGGCCCAGCTCGAGGTGGACGGTGAGGGCTCCGGCGCGGTGGACGTGGTGGACCTGCCCGCGGACACGCCCCTGGACGAGGCCTCCGTGGCCCGGCTGATCGAGGAGGAGACCGCCGACGTGGTGCTCCTCATCCCTGAGGCCCGCGGGGCCGAGGCCCCGGCGGCGCTCCTGTTCGACAGCACGAGCAGCCAGTCCGAGACCGCCCGCGGCCGGGCCGAGGCGGCCCTCGAGCGGTGGGCGGTCGAGCTCCGGGCCGAGGCCGCGGACGAGCGTGCCCTGGACCCCGCGGTCCTCGAGCCCGTCGTCACCCGGGCGCGGAAGATCAACCCCGGCGAGGACGAGGGAGCCCTGGTCCTCTCCCTGCTCCTCCCGATGCTGCTCGTGGTCATGTGCGTGCTGGGCGCCTTCTTCCCGGCCGTGGACCTCACCGCGGGGGAGAAGGAGCGGCGCACCGCGGAGACCACCCTGCTCCTGCCGATCCCGCGCCTCGGCCTGCACCTCGGCAAGATCCTCGCGGTGTGCGCCACGTCGATGATCGCCACCACCCTCAACCTGCTGGCCCTCGGGCTCTCGGCCGGGCACCTGCTGGGCCAGCTCGCCGGCCTCGGCGACGGCATGCCCGAGGTCGCGCTCCCCATCGGCGCCCTCGTGTCCATCGCGCCCCTGGCGGCGCTCTTCGCCTTCTTCGTGAGCGCGGCGCTCACGGGCGTGGCCAGCCTCGCGGCGAGCTTCAAGGAGGGCCAGGCCCTGCTCGGCCCCGTGCAGATGCTCTTCATGCTGCCCGCCATGGCGACCAACCTGCCGGGCATGGAGCTCACCTCGACGACCGCGTGGATCCCCGTGGTCAACGTCTCCCTGGCCTTCCGCGGCCTGCTGGTGGGCTCCGCCGAGGCGGGGCCGCTCCTCGTCTGCGCCCTGTCCCTCACCCTCGCGGCCGCGCTCGCCATCTGGTTCTCCGTCCGCCTGCTGTCGAGCGAGGAGGTCTCCCTCTCCAGCGAGACCGTCCCCGTCGCCCGCCTGCTCCGCATCCTCCGCCCCCGCTGAGCCCGACCATGACCCACCCCGACGCCACGAGCGCGATCCTCGCCGAGGGCCTCGCCAAGACCTTCCACGACCCCCAGCGCGGGGTGGTGGAGGCGGTCCGGGGCGTCGACCTCGACTGCCGCCCGGGGGAGATCTTCGGGCTGCTCGGGCCGAACGGCGCCGGCAAGACGACCACGCTCCGGATGCTCTCCACCATCCTCGCCCCCACGGCCGGGCGGGCGTCCATCGACGGCGTGGACGTGGCGGCCGACCCCCTGGAGGTGCGGCGCCGCCTCGGCTTCCTCTCCGGAAGCACCGGGCTGTACCCGCGGCTGACCGGCCGCGAGACCCTGCGGTACTTCGGGCGCCTGCACGGGCTCGAGGGGGCCGTCCTCGAGGGCGCCATCGCGAGGGCCTTCGACGCCTTCGACCTCCACGACTTCGGGGACGGGCGGTGCGAGGCCCTCTCGACGGGCCAGAAGCAGCGCGTCTCCATCGCGCGCGCGGTGCTGCACGACCCGCCGGTGCTGATCCTGGACGAGCCCACCACCGGGCTCGACATCATGGCCTCGAGCGACATGATCCAGTTCATCGAGTCGCGGCGCGAGGCGGGGACCTGCGTGCTCTTCTCGACCCACATCCTCAGCGAGGCGGAGCGCCTCTGCGACCGTATCGGCATCGTCTACGACGGCCGCATGCTCGCGGCCGGCACCCTGGACGAGCTCCGCGAGGCCACGGGCTGCGAGTGGCTGGAGGAGATCTTCAGGGAGCTCGTGCGGCGCGCCGACGCCGGAGGGGCCCCCGCGTGAGGACCGCCCTCGACGTCCTGCGGGTCGAGCTGCTGCAGCTCGCACGGGACCGCCGCGCCCTCTTCTCCGCGATCGTCCTCCCGGCGCTGCTCTACCCCCTGCTGTTCTGGGGGACGGGCGCCCTGAAGGAGGTGGGCGAGGAGACCATGGCGGAGCGCACCGTGCGGGTGCTCGTGGACCTCGACGCGGTGGCGCCGGGGACCGCAGAGGCCTTCCTGGCGGGCCTCGTGGACGAGGGGACCGTGACGCTCACGGAGGTCGACGCCGAGGGCGCGCTGGCGACCGACGAGGTCGCCGCCACGGAGGCGGCGCGGGCCCTGCTGGAGGCCCCGGTCGTGGAGGCTCCGGTCGAGGGAGCCGCGGCCGCGGGAACACCCTCGGGCGGCGCCGAGCCCTCGGGGGCGGAGGGAGCGGGCGACGTGGAGGCGGGGGCCGGGGACCCCGGCCCTGATGGCGCCGATGCGCCGGGGACCGAGGGGGCCCTCGGCGGCGGGACGGAGCCCGACCGGGCCCGCGAGGGGTACGACCTCCTGGTGGTGGGCACGTCGGACGGCGGTGAGCCGGGGCTCGAGCGGGCCACCTTCGACCTCTGGTACGACGTCAAGCGGGACGACGCCCGCGAGGCCGTGGGGCGCGCGCGCCGCGCCCTCCGGGGGCTCGGGGAGCAGCAGGCCGGCGCGCGGCGGGAGCGCCTCCTCGGCGGCGACCCGGGGGCCGGGCTGGAGCCCACGGTGACGGACGTGGCCACGGAGGAGGACGCGAGCGGCGCGCGGCTCGGGATGTGGCTGCCCTTCGTGGTGCTCCTGGTGCTCATCTCCGGCGGCGCCTACGCCGCGCTCGCGGTGTTCGCCGGGGAGCGCGAGGCGGGCACCCTCGAGACCCTGCTGGTGCAGCCGGTCCCCCACCGCGCCATCGCCATGGGGAAGCTGCTCACGGTCTTCCTCGCGGGCTGCGCGACCCTGGCCATGAACCTGGGGAGCCTGCTGGCCTGCGCGGCCGCGGGGCTCATGGACCTCGAGGGCGTGGGCGAGACCGGGCAGATCGCCTACGCGCGGCTCGCGTCGCTCCTCGTGGAGCTCCCCGCCTGCCTGCTCCTCTGCGCCGTGCTCTGCCTGGTCTGCGGCGGCGCGCGCACCTTCCGCGAGGGCCAGCTCCTCATCTTCCCCGTGACCCTGCTGGTGGTGATCCCCACCGCCATCGTCCTGCGGCCGGAGGTGTCCCTCACGGCCCTGTGGGCCGTGGTCCCCTTCTCCGGCTCGGCCCTGGCCCTGCGCGAGGGCCTCGAGGGGGACCTCGGCCTCCCACTCGCCGCGCTGGTGTTCGCCTCCCACCTGGGCTGGACCTGGCTGGCCGTGGCGCGGCTGGGCCGCGTGCTGGACGCCGAGCGGGTCCTGGGCGGCGGCGGCGACCGGGCGAGCGAGGCCCACCTGCTCCAGGCGGGCGGCCGACACGGGGTGCGGTGGGGCTTCGTGGTCGTGATGAGCGTCTACCTCATCGCCATGTCCGTGCAGCGCGTCGACATGGACCTGGGCCTGTGGTTCACCTTCTGGTTCCTGCTCCCCGCCCTCGCCGTCGCGATCGCGTGGACCGCCCCGCGGGCCGCGGGCGAGCCGCGGCGGCTCCTCGACGGGCTCGGCCTGCGGCTGCCCCGGCCCTCCCACGCCCTGGGCGCGCTGCTGCTCGTCCCCGCCCTCGTGGCCGGCGCCCGAAGGCTGCTGGAGTGGCAGTCGGAGGTGCTGCCCCTGCCCCCCGGCGCCGAGCAGGGGGGCGTCGACCTGGAGGCGCTGATGGGGAGCGCCAGCCCCTGGTGGCTGTTCTTCTTCTTCGCGCTCTCCCCGGGCCTCTTCGAGGAGCTGGTGTTCCGAGGGGCCATGCTGCGCTCCATGCGCCGCGACTTCCGCTGGGGGCGGATCGTGTTCTGGCAGGCCCTCTACTTCGCCCTCGTCCACGCCTCCATCTACCGCCTGCTCCCCACGGGCCTCCTCGGCGCGCTCCTCGCGCTCGTGGCGCTCCGCTCGCGCAGCGTGCTCCCGGCCATGCTGCTCCACGTCGGCTACAACGGGCTGCTCGTGCTCGGGACGGCGGAGGCCCTGCCGTTCACCTCGGAGCCGTGGTTCGAGCACGCGCCGTGGGCCGCCGTCGTCGGCGCCGCCCTGTTCCTCGTCCCGCCCCGGACCCGTCCGGGCGACGGGACGTCCTGAGCGCCCCGGAGCCCGCCGGCCCGGGTTCGGCCCGGCAGCTGACTCAGCAGCAGGCCCAGCAGTCGGTCCAGCAGTCGGCTCAGCAGCCGACTCAGCGGCCCGCGTCGTCGTCGGTCGCGGCCGCCTCGACGAGGATCCGCGCCGCCTCGACGCCCTCCTCCACGGTCCACACGGCGTGGATCGACGGGCCGGACCCGGCCGACGGGTCCTCCGCCGAGGTCAGGCTGAGCCGGCCGCTCCGGCGCCCGGGGTCCACGCTGGCGATGCGCACCGGGGCGCCCGGCGCCTCGCCCGGGGCCACGAGGCGGCCGTACCAGGCCGCCGGCGCGTCGGCCGGCGCCGCGAGGTACGCGAGGACGAAGCGGCCCTCCCCGGCGGCCGCGAGGTCCACGCGGCCGAGGGCTCCGTCGATCTCCACCGTCACCGGGCGCCCGTGGGACACGCCGCCGTCCCGGGAGAAGGCGATCCGCACCCGCGGCGTCGCGGTGCGCCCGCCCTCGGTGTACCAGGCCGTGGCCACGAGGTCCCCGCTCGCCGCCACGGAGGGCCCGTTGACGGGGCAGCCCTCGATCTTCCAGCCGTCGCGGTACACGGGCCGCGGCTCGCTCCACGCCCCCGCGGGATCGCGGCGCACGGTCCAGACGTCGCGCAGCTCCTCCTCCGAGCGGTCGCGGTAGACCACGACCACGGACCCGTCCTCCAGCGCGACGGCGTCGGTCGGGCAGCAGTCGCACACGAGGCCGTCCAGCAACACGTCCTCCCCGAGGGCGCCGCCCGCGTCCACCGTCCGCGCGCGGAGCTGCATCCCGCCGCCGTGCCCGTGCCCGTGACCGCCGCCCCCTTCGGCCTCGCCTCCGGCGCGTCCGTCGAGCCAGACGCAGAGCGCGCCGCCGGTGCGCAGGGGAACGATGGAGACGAACCCGTGCTCCACGGGCTGCTCGTCGTCGTGGAGCCACCCGAGGTCGCGCCCGGGAGGGCCGTCCTCCTCGAGGGTCAGCCGCACGCCGTAGGCGTACGTGGACTCGCCGAGCCGCTCCAGGGTCGCCGCGAGGAGCGCCCCCGACCCGAGCCGCGCGGCCCTGGGGACGTCGGCCCAGTTGACGAAGTAGCGGCGGTCCCCGTCGGGGCCGCCCGCGGACTCCATGGCCACCGTGCGCTCCGAGGCGACCGACGCGCTCCGATCGCCGAGCAGCACGAGGCGGAACGTCCCGGCGTCCGCGGCGCGCGCCGTGACGACCGCCGGCGGCAGCCCCTCGACCTGCGCGCCCTCCACGAACATGGGGAAGCGCGCGCTGGTGGGGCCCGCCAGGGGCGCGGGGGCGACCTCGAGCCGCGCCGGCGTCTCGGGCGCGCCGCCGTGCCCGCCGAGGAGGATGGCCGCGACGCCGACGAACCCGACGCCGGTCCCGACGATCGCCAGCGGCCCGACGCGCTGGCCGATCAGGAGGCAGAGGGGCAGGGTGAACAGGGGCGTGGAGCTGAAGAGGACCGCCGCGAGCCCGCCCGGGAGCTCGCGCATGGCGAAGTGGTACGGGAGCAGCCCGAGCACGGCGCAGCCGACGCCGATCAGCGAGGCCCGGCCCCAGACCGACGCGGGGCCGGGGGCGATCAGGAGCGGCTCCACCAGGCGCCTGAGCTCGCGGCCGGGGGAGGTCGCGCGCCCGAGGCCCGAGAGGAGGGCCAGGGGCACGGCGCCGGCCGCGCCGCCGAGGAGCCGCACGAAGCCGCCGGTGAACACGTCCACCCCCTCGAAGCGGCCGCGGCCCAGGGGCACCGCCGTCCCGATGGCCGTCGCCGCGCCCACGGCGAGGAGCACGCCGACCGCTCGCGTCCGGGCGGGGATCCGGTGGCCCTCCGGGTCCTCGACGCCGCGGCCGTCGAGGGTGACGATCAGGACGCCCGCCAGCACCACCGCCATCAGCGCCAGCAGCCCGCCGTCGAGGGCGTCCCCCACCATCGGCACCGAGAGCACCGTGGCGATGGGCACGTTGAGGAGCATCACCGTCGCCGCGGTCTGCACGCCACAGCGCCGGAAGGCCGCGAAGTAGAGCGTGTCGGAGAGGGCGAAGCCGAGGAGACCCGACCCGAAGAGCCACAGCCAGGCCTCACCCACCGGCCAGCGCCCGTCGCCGGCGAGCGCGAGCACCAGGAAGAAGCTCGCCGCCACCCCGTTCTTGAACAGGTTGGCGGCGGCGGGAGAGACGGCGCCGCGCTCGAGGACGCGGCTCAGGGAGATGGAGGCCACCGCCCAGCTGGCGGCGGCCGCGAGGGCACACGAGAGCGCAGCGGTAGACACGCTCCGTCAGCCCGGGATCAGCCCTTGTCCTCGCCCTTCTCGGCCTTCGAGAGCACGACGCCCTTGCGGGCGTCCTTGCGGGCGAGCAGGTACTTGCCCGAACCCATGCCGATCTTGCGGACGCGGCGACGGCCGCGGGTGGGACCGCCGGCTTTGAACTGTGACTTGGCCATGGTGCTGGTGCCGTTTCGAAGCGCGGGACGCTTCTGCTTGAACTCTTCCGCGGGGGGGACCGCCGCGGCGCGGGGGCGAGCGTCCGGGCCTCGGGAGAGGGGGGCGATCGCGGCCAAAGAGAGTAGGAAGGGGGCCGTCCCCTGTCGAGGGCCCTCGGGTCGGAAGATCCCAGGCCGTAGAATCCGGGCCATGGACGGCCGGCGCATCTTCATCGGGGACCTCCAGGGCTGCCGCGAGGAGTTCGAGGCCCTCCTGGAGGCGGTCCGCTACGACCCCGCGGCGGACGCCCTGCACCCCGTCGGGGACCTCGTGAACCGGGGTCCCGACTCGGTGGGGTGCCTCCGGCTGTGCCGCGAGTTGGGCGCCCTCCCGGTCCTGGGCAACCACGACGTCCACCTCCTCCGGCAGTGGCGGGACCCCGACTGGAGGGGCCGCCGGACCACCCTGGAGGCCCTCGAGGCGGCGGAGGACGGGCAGGACCTCCTGGGCTGGCTGGCCCGGCGGCCGCTGGTGCTCGCCTGGGAGGACGTGCTGTGCCTCCACGCCGGCGTGCACCCGGGGTGGGCCGACCCGGCCGCCGTGCTGGCGGGCCGGGATCCCCTCGACGCCGAGGACGCCGCCGTGGAGTTCGCCGTCCGGGCCCGGCACTGCGACGCGGAGGGCCGCCAGCCGGAGAGCGACTGGCCGCCGCCGGGAGCGCCCTTCGAGCCCTGGGACCACTTCTGGCGGGCGCGGGAGGACGAACGACGGACCGTCGTGTTCGGCCACTGGGCCCGGCGGGGCCTCGTGGAGCTCGAGCGCACCCGCGGCCTCGACACCGGCTGCGTCTACGGCGGGGAGCTCACCGCCTGGATCCCCGAGGAGGACCGCCTGGTGAGCGTGGCCGCCCGCAAGCGCTGGCACGGGAAGGCATGAGCTCGCGGCCGGGAAGAAGCGGCGGCTACGAGGCCGCGGACTGGTACGAGGCCCCCGCCGCCTACGACGACGTCTTCGACGTGGACACCGACCGCGAGGTGGACTTCCTGGAGGCGGTGCACCAGCGGCACGCCACCCCGGGCCGGGGCCGACGCGTGCTCGAGCCCGCCTGCGGGTCCGGGCGCCTGCTCGCGGGGATGGCGGCCCGGGGCTGGAAGGTCCGCGGCTTCGACCTGGGCGCCTCCATGGTCCGCTTCAGCCGCGAGCGCCTGCGGACGGCCGGGCTCGCCGGCACGGTGGTGCCCGGCGACATGGCCGACTTCGAGGTGCCCGGGCGCTTCGACCTCGCCCACTGCCTCGTCAGCACGTTCAAGTACCTGCTGTCGGAGCGGGACGCCCGGTCCCACCTGCGCGCGGTCGCGCGGGCCCTGCGTCCCGGCGGCGTGTACGCCCTGGGGTTCCATCTCACCCGCTACACGACGAGGCGGAAGATGCACGAGCGCTGGAACGTGGAGCGGGACGGGCGCTCGGTCGCCTGCACGATCTCCAGCTGGCCCCCCGATCGCGCCCGCCGGCGGGAGCGGGTGGAGGCCCGCATGCGCGTGACCGAGGCCGGGGAGACGCGCCGGTTCCGGACCGCCTGGGAGTTCCGGACCTACGACGAGGCGCAGGTGCGCAAGATCCTGCGCGCGGTGCCCGAGCTCGAGCACGTGGCGACCTACGACTTCCACTACGAGATCGACGAGCCCCAGGAGTTCTCCGACCGGCAGTTCGACACCCTGCTGGTCCTGCGGCGCCGCTCCTGAGCCGAACCGCCCCCGAGTCCCTTCGCTGCTGGGCCCCCTCGCCCCTGGGTCCGTCCCTCCGGGCGCCCCGCCGACCCGGCGCGAGGACTCAGAGGTCCGCGGTCACCAGCTGGCACTCGATCCCGCCGTTGAGGATGCGGTGCCGCTCGGACCGCGAGAGCCTGAGCAGCCCCGCGAGGCGTGAGGAGCCGGTGAGGAGCGCAGCGCGGTACCCGTCGAGGGTCCGCAGCCTCGCGCCGAACTCGCCGTGCAGGTCCTCCACCTGGTCCCCCACCCGCTCGCCGTAGGGCAGGTTGCTCACCACCGTCCCGTTCCATCCGGGACGGGGGGCGAAGGCCCGCGCGTCCGCGACCTCCAGCTGGGCGAGCTCGCCGAGGCCCTGGCCCGCGAGGTGGGCGGCGGTCTCCTCGAGCCGCTCGGGGACCACGTCGTGTCCCACGAGGCGCAGCTTGCGGGGCACCCGCACGGCGCTGCGCGCTTCCTCCCGGAGCCGCGCCCACCCCGCCGGGTCGTGGTCGCGCCAGCCCTCGAAGCCGAAGCGCTCCCGGGTCAGCCCGGGCGCCATCCCCGCGGCGATCATGGCCCCCTCCACCAGGAGGGTCCCGGTGCCACAGAAGGGGTCGATCAGCGGCGCGCGCCGGTCCCAGCCCGAGTGGAGCACGCAGGCGGCCGCCAGGGTCTCGGCCAGTGGGGCGCGCCCCTGGGCCCGGCGCCAGCCACGCCGGTGCAGCGAGGCGCCGGACGTGTCCACCGAGAGGGTCGCCCGGTCCCGGAAGAGGTGCAGGTGGACCCTCACGTCCGCGGACTCCCGGTCGACGCTCGGCCGGGTCCCGTCCGCGGCGCGCACCTGGTCGACGACCGCGTCCTTCACCCGCTGCTGCAGGTAGCGGCTGTGGTCCAGGGACGACTCCCGCGTCTGGGCGTCGACCCACAGGGTCCCGGAGGGCTCCAGGAACGCCGACCAGTCCACGGCCGCCACGCCGGCGTCCAGGGCGGCCTCGCTGGCCGCCTCGAAGCGGCCCTCTCGGCGGAGGACGCGGACCGCGGTCCGGAGCCACAGGTTCGCGCGCCAGGCGTCGCGCATGGTCCCCTCGAAGCGCACGCCGCCCACCTGGCGCTCGGACCTGGCCAGCCCGAGCTCCCGCACCTCGCCGTGCAGCAACGGCTCGACGCCGGGCGCGCAGGTGGCGAAGAAGGTGAAGCGTCGACCGGCCATGTGGGGCGCCCCCCGGGCGAACGGGCGGGCGGACGGGCGGGGACCGTACTCGTCGGGCGCGCGGCGCGGAAGGGAGGCCGCTCGGATCCGCCGGTGCCGGCGAGGCCTGGGCCCCCGGAGCGGTGCGCCTCAGGCGGACATGGTGTACACGCCCGCGGGCCCGAAGGCCCGGCGCCAGAGGTCCGTCTGCAGCAGCTCCCCGGGGTCGAGCTCCTCCTTCAGGGCCCGGAAGGCCGCCAGGCGCTCGCGGTCGTACATGGCCTCCACGGCCCGCGGCCCGAGCACCGAGTCCTTGGCGAAGTAGAAGCGGCCGCCGAGGTCCACCACCAGGCGCGTGAGCTCGTCGCACATGGACCACAGCACGTGCCGGCGGTCCTCGGTGACCTTGAAGTCCATGGCCATGGACCAGCCGTCGAGGCCGTGGGTCAGCAGGAACGGGTCGGGCCGGTGGCGCTTGAGCACCCCGAGGTAGGACACCTGCCCGCGCTGCTGCTGGCGGCGGAGGACCTCCCGGAAGCCGTCCCGCGCGGTCTCCGCGGGGAGGAAGACCTGGTACTGGATCAGCCCGGTCCCGGGGCGCCGGCCGTAGGCGAACTTCCAGTTGGGGACGAAGTCGAGGAGGAAGTTGAAGGCCGCGTGGGACTGGCGGTACCAGCCCTTGCGCTGCTCCAGCTTGCCCATCTGGTGCTTCGTGAAGTTGAGCAGCCGCATGCCCGGGTCGTGGGCGAGCAGCTTGAGGATCCGCCACACCTCCGACTTCGGGAAGCCGAGGATCGAGGAGGGCAGGGACTGATGGTCGAGGCGCAGCGTCCGCTCCGGCTCGAGGTCCTCCCCCGGCTCGAGGTAGCGCGCGTGGTGGATGAGCCCGCGCCCCGCGGCGTCCCCGCGCCCGAAGCAGTCCACCCAGCCGACGAGGTAGTCCGCCGTGCCGGTGTGCGCGTCCACGTAGTCCATCATCGCGCCGATGTTCGGCACCGAGACGCCGGCGACGTCGATGTCCCCCGAGTGGATCCGCTTGGTGGCGATCCGCACCCGAGTGATGGCCCCGAGCATCCCGAAGCCGCCGATCGCGGCGTGGAACAGCTCGGGCCGCTCGTCCCGGCTGGCGCGCACCTGCTCCCCTGAGGGGAGCACGAGGTCCACGTCCTGGATCGCGTCCCCGATGGTCCCGACCTTGTAGTTGTTCTTGCCGTGGATGTTCATCCCGGCGGCCCCGGCCAGGGTCGGGAACATGGTCCCCGACACGACCTTGGGCCAGTACCCGCGCGGCAGGGCGTGGCGCCAGAGGTCCCGGATGGTGACCCCCGCCTCGCAGTCCGCCACACCGGTCTCCTCGTCGAAGGAGAGGACGCGGTTCATGCGCGTCACGTCGAGCACGTCCCCCGCGCCGTTCACGCTGGCGTCGCCGTAGCTGCAGCCGGCGCCGCGGAGCCCCACGGACACGCCGCGGGCGCGGGCCTGGTCGAAGACCTGGGCCACCTCCTCGGCGGCGCGCGGGCGCCACACGCGGGAGCGGGCGCCGTGGCTCATGCCCCAGCCCTCCACGAACTCCACGCCGGCGGCCGGGCCGAGGCGCGTGGGCCGGGTCCGGCGGGGCAGACCGCTCTCGGGGGCGGCGCCCATCAGATGCTCAGCCTCCGGAAGAGGAAGGAGGGGATGGCGCGGATGATCAGGCTGACGGGGAGCCAGCGGAGCGGGACGTGGCGCACCTCGAGGGGGCCGCCGCGGGCGGCGCGCAGGATCTCGGAGGCGGCGCGGGCCGCGCTCACGGGCATGGTGAGCCGGTCCAGGTGAGCCGTCATGGGCGTCTCGATCATCCCCGGCTTGACGGTCACCACGCGCACCTGGCGCTCGGCGAGTCGGTTGCGAAGGGACTCGAGGTAGGTGGCCATGGCGGCCTTCGTGGCTCCGTACACGGGGGCGCCCTTGCGGCCGCGGTCGCCGGCGATCGAGCCGACCCCGACGATGGTGCCGGCGCGCTGGGTGTGGAAGAGCCGCGCCGCCAGGTTGGTCCAGGTGACGCAGCCCCCGAGGTTCACGTCGATCATCGCGAGGTCCTTCTCGCTGTCGTACTCCTCGGGGCCCACGTCGGGCATGACGCCGGCGGCGTAGACGAAGAGGTCGAGCCCGCCGAGCTCCCCCACCAGCGCCTCGAAGACGCCCGGCGCCTCGCCGGCGTCGGTGACGTCGTGGGCCCGGACGACCACGCGGCCCGGCGCCTCAGCGAGCTCGGCCGCGAGCGCGTCCAGGGCGTCGCCGCGGCGCGCCACCGCGCCGACGTCGACGCCGTCGCGCGCGAGCTGGCGAACGAGCTCGGCGCCCATGCCGGAGCTGGCGCCGATCACGAGCGCCCGGGTCCTGGTGTCGGATGAGGTCACGGGGAGGTCCTCCGCTGGGTCCATCGGTCGGAAGCGTACGGCCGCTGAACGGAAGCGCGAGGAGGAGCCTCCAAATCGGTGGGATCGGCGCGGGGCGGGCGCTACGGTCTGCCCTCGATCGTGGCGCGACGGGCCACGGCCCCCCCATGAGCCGCATCCTGCAAGGCCTGAACCCGGAGCAGCGCGCCGCTGTGACGCAGACCTCCGGTCCCGTTCTGGTGCTCGCGGGCGCGGGGACGGGCAAGACGCGCGTCATCACCGTGCGGATCGCCCACCTCATCCAGAAGGGGGTCCTGCCCGAGAAGGTCCTCGCGATGACCTTCACCAACAAGGCCGCCGCGGAGATGCGCGAGCGCCTCGGGAAGCTGGTGGGCAAGCGCAAGGCCGCGAGCGTGATCGCGAGCACCTTCCACTCCTTCTGCCTGCGCACCCTGCGCGAGTTCGCGGCCCAGATCGGGTACCCGGAGGGCTTCACGATCGCCGACGCGGCGGACCAGCTGTCGATCCTGAAGCTGGCCCTGCGGGAGCTCCACATCCCCGAGGCGCGGATCAAGCCGCCGGAGCTGCAGTCCAGGATCTCCCTGGCGAAGAACCGCCTGGAGACCCCGGAGTCGTTCCTCGAGCGCCCCGGGGACAGCAAGCACGAGCTCGTCGGGCGCGTCTGGCAGCGCTACCGGGACGTGCTGCGGCGCAGCCGCCGCCTGGACTTCGACGACCTCCTGACGGAGACGCTGCGGCTGCTGAAGGAGGACGGCGAGGTGCGCGCGGAGCTCCAGCGGCGCCACCGGTACCTGCTGGTGGACGAGTACCAGGACACCAACGGCGTGCAGTTCGAGATCGTGCGGCAGATCACCGGGCCGGAGAAGCACCTCTGCGTCGTGGGCGACGACGACCAGAGCATCTACGGCTGGCGCGGCGCCGACGTGTCCAAGATCCTCGGCTTCGAGCGGAGCTTCCCCGGGGCGAAGGTGGTCAAGCTGGAGACCAACTATCGCTCCACGTCGCAGATCCTCGGGGCGGCCAACCGGGTCATCCGGAACAACCCGGACCGCCACGAGAAGGCGCTGCGGTCGGCCTTCGGTGAGGGCGAGCCGCTCATGGCCGTCACCATGCGCGACGAGTCCGTGGAGGCCGAGCGCATCGTGGCCGAGATCAAGGACCTGGTGGCCCAGGGGCACTCCTACTCCGACTTCGCGATCCTCTTCCGCACGGCGGTCCAGCCGCGCCCCTTCGAGGCGGAGCTCCGCATGAAGGAGGTCCCCTACGTGCTGGTCGGCGGCATGAGCTTCTTCGACCGCAAGGAGGTCCGCGACGTGCTGGCCTACCTGCGGGTCGTGGCGAACCCGCGCGACGAGGCGTCGCTGCTGCGCATCGTCAACTCGCCGCCCCGCGGGGTCGGGAAGACGACCCTCGACCGCGTGCTCGAGTTCGCCACCGAGGAGGGCATCTCCGCGGCCGAGGCCTTCGACCGCGCCCACGAGATCCCCAAGATCAACCCGCGGGCGGTCGAGGCGGTCCAGGGGCTGCGCGCGCGCCTGCGGGAGGTCCACCGCCTGCACCCGAAGGGCGAGGACCTCGTCCCCCTCTGCCGCCGGGTGATCGAGGAGGTGGCGTACCGGGACGAGGTGCGCCGGCTCTACCCGGAGGAGGACGAGTTCGAGAAGCGCTGGGCCGCCGTGGAGGAGGTGCTGAACTTCGCGGAGAACTACGTCTCCCGGCGCCAGCGCCCCGGCCTGCTCGGGTTCCTGAACGAGCTGAGCCTGAGCGCGTCGGAGAGCGACTCCGCGGAGGACGCCGCCCGCCGGCAGGCGGTGACCCTGATGACCCTCCACTCGTCCAAGGGCCTGGAGTTCCCCCGCGTGTACCTGGTGGGCCTCGAGGAGGGCGTGCTCCCGCACCAGCGCGCTGCCGTGGAGGACGGCGTGGAGGAGGAGCGGCGGCTGGCCTACGTGGGCATCACCCGGGCCCAGCGCGCCCTGACCCTGTCCTGGTGCGCGGAGCGGGCGCGGGGCGGGCAGAAGGTGACCCGCCACCCCTCCCGCTTCCTCCTCGAGGTGCAGGGCAAGGAGCCCCCCCCGGGCTGGATCCCCGCGGGCGAAGGGGATCCCACCGGCGGCAAGGCCGCCAAGAAGAGGCGCCGCCGACGCCGCAGGGTCCGGCGCTGACGGGCGCGGGCCCCCGCGCGAGCGCCGCCATGAGGAGGGCCCCGATGCCCCGGGATGGCCTCCTCGGGCCCTCAGGAGGGGCGGAGGCCGACTTCGCGCAATCTGAACGCTCCCTGAACTGGAAGGTCGGTGGACGTCGCCTATTCCTCTACTGCATGCAGGGGGCCGAGAGGTCCCGGACGCG
>JASFWR010000183.1:0-7518 GCA_050049155.1 Planctomycetota bacterium
AGGGCACTCGATGGGGCACCTCCGTGCTGGCAGCGGCGGCGGCCCTCGTGGGCGGCGCCGCGGCCCAGGACCTCGTAGCGACCCCGTCGTCGGAGCCTCGCCCTGCCGCCCCCGCGGGGGCGCCTGCAGCGGCCATGGTGCTCCCCGCCCTCAGCGCGACCTCCCCGTCCGGCAGCCTGCGCGTCACCGTGGTGGAGGGGCGCGCCAACACCGCCGACCCCGTGACCGTGCGCGCCCTGGTGGCGCGGCCGGGCCACCTCGTGGACTGGGTCCGGCTCCCCCTCCGACAGGTGCCCGACGCGCTCGTGCTCCCCGACCAGGAGACCATCGTCTGCCTCGACCGCTCCGGCGCCGAGGCCCGGGTCGTCGAGCTCGACCTCGCCGGCCGCGAGCGGCGCGGCCGCGCGCTCGCCCAGCTCGTCCCGGCGGGCTTCCAGCTCGCCCCCGAGGCGACCATCCAGCTCGCCTACTCGGACACCGCCGTGTGCGTCGCCGTGGACCTCGCCGATCGCTCGCGCGCCCTCGTCGAGGTGGGCCAGCAGGGCAGCGGCGCGCTCGAGGCCTGCTCCGTCGAGGTCAGCGGCGGTGTGGAGGCCTGGCTGGAGCGGAGCCGCGACCTCCTGCGCGCGGGCGACGAGCTCGCCGCGCGCTCGGCCCTCGAGGAGGCGCAGCGCGCCGACCCCTCCGACCCGCGGGCCTATCAGCAGCTCGCGCGGCTCCACCGCAGCGCGGGGGACCGCACCGCCCAGCTCGACTGCCTCCGGGAGGGGCTCGCGCGGAGCCATGGGGGCGCGGCGGACGCCGTCGACCGCGGGTGGCGGGTGGGGACCCCGGAGTCCCGGCTCGTGCTCGAGTTCGTGGAGACCACGCGCCAGGTGCGCGGGGACGAGGCGGCGGGGGAGGCCCTCGGTGCGGCGCTGACCCTCTACCCGTGCATGGAGCAAGCGGTCCTGCTCCGGGCCGAGCTCCTGCTCGCCGCGGGTGACGTGGACGCGGCGATGTCCTCGCTCGAGGGCGCGGTGAACGAGCTCGGCGAGGGTCGGGCGCTCGGCCCCGCCATGCACGACATCGGCCGCTTCCTGGAGCGCGCCGGGCGCCCGGACGACGCGATCCGCTTCATGACCCGGGCCGCGGCGCAGGGGGAGTTCTCGGAGTTCCTCATCCGCGACCTCGCGGACCTCCACGTGGAGGCGGGTGAGCCGCTGGTCGCCGCCGGGTGGCTCTCGAAGCTCGCCGTCCACTGGCGCTCGGTGTCCAACGGCGCGTCCGAGACGGAGCGCGCCCTGCGCGGCCACCAGCGCCTCGCCGAGCTGGAGGCGGAGATCCGCGCCCTCGGGGGCACGGTGCCCGTGGCCTCCGATCCCTGAGCGCCGCGACGGGGCGGGGTCGGCTCAGGCCGCCGCGTCCCTGACCCGGCTCACGCCTGGACCCTGACTCGGCTCACGCCTGGACCCTGACTCGGCTCACGCCTGGACCGCGGCGGTCACCGCCGCCTCCACCAGGGAGTCCCTCGGGACGCCCCGCGCCTCGCCCTCGTAGCTGAGGATCAGGCGGTGGCGGAGCGCGGCGGGGGCCACCGCGCGCACGTCGTCCAGGTCGATGTTCAGCCGGTCGGCGAGGAGCGCGCGGGCCTTGGCGGCCAGCAGGATCGCCTGCCCGCCGCGCAGGCTCGACCCGTAGCGGAGGTTCGAGCGGATGTCCTCGGGCGCGGACCCGTGGTCGGGGTGGGTGGCGAGGACGATGGCCGAGACGGCCTCGACCACGGGCGTGGGCGCCGCGACCTCGCGCACGAGCTCCTGGAGCCGCAGCCACTCGGCGCGGCTGAAGGAGGGGGGCTCCTCCTCGGCGGCCTCGCCGGTGGTGGCGGAGAGGATCGTCGTCAGGTCGGCGTGGCCGGGGAGCTCGAGCTCGAGCTTGAACAGGAAGCGGTCGAGCTGGGCCTCGGGGAGCGGATAGGTCCCCTCCATCTCGATCGGGTTCTGCGTCGCCACCATGAAGAAGGGCGGCTCCAGCCGGTGGGTCTTGCCGTGCAGCGTGACCTGGCGCTCCTGCATGGCCTCGAGGAGGGCGCTCTGGGTCCGCGGGGTGGCGCGGTTGACCTCGTCGGCGAGGAGCACGTTGGTGAAGACGGGCCCCTTCTCGAAGTCGAAGGACCGCGCCCCCGAGTCGTCGTCCACCCGGAGCACCCGCGTCCCGAGGACGTCCGAGGGCATCAGGTCCGGCGTGCACTGGAGCCGCTGGAACTGCAGGTCGACCGCCTCGGCGAGGGCGTGGACGAGGGTGGTCTTCCCGAGGCCCGGGGCTCCCTCGAGCAGCACGTGTCCGCCGGCCATGAGCGCGAGGATCAGGCGCTCCACGGTCTCCTCCTGCCCGAAGAAGCGCGCGTTCAGGCGCTTGCGCAGCTGGCGGGCGGCGCCGCGCAGGCGCTCCAGCTCGGCCTCGAGTCGTTCGGTGTCGGTCACGGTCGGCGCGGGGGACGGGGCGGCGCCGGTGGTCCGTGGCGCCGCCCCCGCACCATAACCCGAGGCCGGATCCCGGTCGCTCCCGGGCCCCCTCTCTCCGGCGCGACCTGACGTCACGTGGCCCTTTTCTTCGGGCACCGCGGAGTGCATCTTGTCCGGATGAGCGGCGCACAGCTTTCGGAGGGGGTTCAGGTGCTGGAGGCTCCCGAGGCGCAGGGGCAGGAGCGCCTGGGCCGGCTCTGGCGGGTGATCTGCCACGACGACCCGCACACGACCATGGACTTCGTGGTGGACGTGCTCATGAAGGTCTTCCGCCAGCCCGCGCCGCGCGCCTTCGAGCTCATGCTCCGGGTGCACCACTCGGGCAGCGCCCTCATCGGCGCCTGGCCCGAGTCGGTGGCGCGGCGGAAGGTGGCGAAGGCCCAGGCCTCCGCTCGCTCGGACGGCTTCCCGCTCACGTTCTCGATCGAAGAGGACGAGTGAGCCGCCGGGTCGGGGGTGGCGCCGCCCGCCCCCGGACCAGGACCCAAGGTCGTCGCCGGACCATGACCACCTCGTACGCCCCCAAGCAGCGCTCCTGGAGCGTGGCCCGGATCCTCGACGGCGTCGGGGCGGAGGACGTCACCTGCACGCCGGAGGAGGCCCGGGCGGCGGAGCCGCAGCTCTGGATCGACCTCGCCGCGGAGTGGGACGCGCGCCTGCTCCGGGCCCACCTGGAGGCCACGGACCGGGGCTTCTCGCCGGCCTTCGGGGCGTTCCTGCAGGCCTGGGCGGAGGACGAGGAGCAGCACACCGAGGGGCTCCTGCGGATCTACTCCCTGGTCACGGGCGAGGCCGAGGGCTCCGTCCGTGAGCGCCTCTCGCGGCGGCGGGGCGACTTCCGCCACGTGGCGCCGCTGCTGGAGGACGAGTTCGAGCTGCTGGTCCTGCTCGCCTACGACGAGGCCATGAGCACGGCGGGGTACAGCGAGGACATCCCCTTCTACCGATCCCTCGGGCCGGCGGCCTTCGGCGACCTGCTGCGCGAGCTGAAGAACGACGAGGCGGTGCACTACCGCAACGCGGTGGACCTCCTGGTGCGTGACCACGCGGGGCGGTCCGCGGAGGTGCCCGAGGTCATCCGCCGGGTCGTGCGCTTCGACGAGGCCCAGGCCGAGTACCGCGCCACGTTCGTGCTCGACCACGCCACCGACCAGTTCGACGGCGCCAGGATGGAGCGGGTCGGCGCCGCGGTGGTGCGGACGATCCAGCGGCGGATGGGGCGGGCGTCCGGCGCCTAGCGGAGCGCCACCACGGCGGCCGTCGCCGCGACCTGCGCCGCCACCAGCGCGGCGCCGAGCCGGAGCTCCTGCCGCGCGGAGCCCTGTCGGTTCAGCCAGTCGGCGATCCCGAGGGCGCCGGCGGGGATCAGGTAGGGGGCGATGGGCGCCGCGGCCGGCGAGCCGGCGACGATCGGAGCCAGGAAGGCGAGGCTCCAGGGGACCATCCACGCCGGTGCGCGCCGGGTCCCGGCGCTGCGCTGGGCGATCAGGAGCTGGTAGACGCCGAAGAGGACGACCCCGAAGCCGACGGGCGCCGCGGTGAGCCAGCCGAGCCAGCTGGCGGGGTCGGGCCCGGTGGCGCCCCCCAGGGCGCGGGTCGCGAGGTGGTCCAGGCGCAGGGACTCGTTGGGGCCGGCGATCCCGATGGCGATGGACATCACGAGGACCGTCAGCACCGCGTATCCCGTCACCTGGGCCTCCCGGCGGTGGGCGGGATGGGAGGAGACGGCCCAGGCCGTCGCGGGGACGAGCAGGGCGAGCTCGAGGTGGAGCATGTACGCGATCCCGAAGCAGAGGATGGCGCGCCAGTGGTAGCCGCGGCGGTGGCCCTGCTCCTGTCGGAAGAGCGACCAGAGGAGGAGGCTCGCGCCCATCATCCCGGGGGCGTAGTCGATGGGGGAGGTCGCGCCGATCCAGCTGTACGGCACGGCGAACGCGGCGAGGGCCGCGGGCAGGCTGGCGGTCCGGCGGAAGCCCAGGCCGCGCAGGAAGGCGAGGGTGAGGGTGAAGGCGCCGCCGAGGGCGAGGGCGGCGAGGAGGCGGATCGCGCTGGCGCCGTCGAGCTCGGGGAGCGTCTCCAGGAGGCCGCGGCCGAGCGGGAACATGAGGCCCTGGGTCAGGACGTCCGCCTCGCCGGCCAGTCGCCGCGCCGCCTCGTCCCCGGCGAGGTAGGGCGGGTCGGAGGGGAGCGCGAGGGTGAGCGCGGCCACGAGCAGGCCGTAGCCGATGTCCTGGATCCGCTGGCGCTCCTCGAGCACCCCGAGCGCCCGGCGGAGGCGCCGGAAGAGGCGCCTGCGGCTCGGGGGGACGGCGCCCTCACCCACCGACGGCGTCGCCCGCTCCCGGCGTATGGGTGCCCGGCATCCGGTCGGCTTGAGCCGCGGCGCCGCGCACCTGGCCCGTGGAGGCGTCGAGGCGAAGGCCGTCGCCCCCGTCTTCGTCGAGGAACAGGACCCGGCGGGCGCCTCCCTCGGGCGGACGGTCCACGACCTCGAGCCCGAGGCGCCGGCGCAGGAGGTAGGCCGCGTCGGAGCCGAGGTCCTCGGTGACCACCACGTCGCCGGCGGCGGTCTCCCCCGGCCCGCTGGCCGCGAAGCAGCGGGTGTCCGCGGGGGCCCAGGCGGCCACGGCGGCCGCGAGGGCCACCTGGCCCGCGAGCCCGGCCGCGGCCCAGCGCAGGGCGCCGTCGGGGCGCGCGCGGCGCGCGAGGGCGTTGGCCACCAGGAGGGTCAGCGGCGGGACGAGGGCCGCCCCCGCCTGGGCCCCCATGGTCAGGGCCGATTCCGCCGCGATCAGGAGCCAGACCACGAGCCAGAAGGGGGGCGGCGCCTCCTCCTCCTGGCGGCGCCAGGCCATGGGGACGGCGAGCAGGGCGGTGCCGCCCAGCAGCAGGAGGTCGCTCCAGCGGCCGACGACCGGTTCGTGGGCCGCGCCCGTGGCGGCGGCGAACCTGGACGCGCCGCAGAGGGCGAGGAGCAGGAGCGCGGCCGCCCCCACCCGGATCGAGTAGCCGCGGCGGCCCTGGGGGCCGGGGTCCCGCGGGGCCGCGACGGCCGCGAGGAGCAGGGCGCTCCCGAGGGCGACCAGCGGCCCGTCCGACGGGAGGCGACCGTGCATGAGCAGGAGGGGGGACGACACGCCGATGAGCGCCGCCACGAAGGCCAGCCGCCCGCGGAAGCCCGCCGCGCGGAGGGCGAGGCCGAGGGCGGGGAGGGTGGCCCCTAGGGCGACCGCCGAGGTGAGGAAGGCGGCGGCCTCGATCCCGACGCCCGCGCGGCCCACCGCGCCGAGGGCGGCGTGCAGCGGCGCCAGTGGGCCCGCGTCCCCTGCGGCGAACTCCGTGGTCGAGCGGAGCAGGACCTCGGCCACGGGCAGGCCGGCGGCGAGCAGGGAGAGGCCCACGCCGGTCAGGACCCAGGCGATCGCCGGGACCTCCCGGTCGCGCCAGTCCGAACGCGCCACCGCCTCCAGCAGGTCCTCCCGCGGGAAGAGGTTGCCGTCGTTGGCGATGTCGAAGGAGTCGGGCTTCACGTGGGGTCAGGCCAGCAGGCCGTCGAGGAGCTCGTCCTCCAGCGGCACGCCCATGATCACGTCGCCCTCTCCCCTTGCGAGGACAAACTCCGGTGCGCCGACGCTCCCCTTCTTGTCGTGGCCGAGGCCCTCCAGGAGGGCCTCCCGCGAGAGGACGTCCCCGAGGCCGGTGGCCTCGCGCAGCTGCTGGAGGGAGGAGGGCAGCCCCGCGCGCTCCAGCAGCGCGGTGGTGCGGCGGGTCAGCGCCGAGGGGGCGCCGACCGCGCGCTCGGCGGCCTGCGCCGCGAGGGCGAGCCCCACCCCGACGGCGACGCCGTGGGGGACGCGGC
This sequence comes from Planctomycetota bacterium, assembly GCA_050049155.1. Lineage (GTDB taxonomy): Bacteria > Planctomycetota > UBA1135 > UBA1135 > Saltatorellus. Next base: position 6,364 of record JASFWR010000183.1, read on the forward strand.
CGTAGCCGGCCGCGTGCTCGATGGCGTGTCCGAAGGTGTGCCCCAGATTCAGGGCGCGGCGGGCCCCGCGCTCCTCGGGGTCCGACACCACGACCCGCGCCTTGGTGCGCACGCAGGCCTCGACCACGTCCGTGAGGGCGGCGGGGTCCCGGTCCATCACGGCCTCCATGCGGTCCTCCAGGAGCGAGAGGGACGCGTCGCCCTCGATGAGGGCGGTCTTCACCACCTCGCCGAGCCCGCTGGCGAACTCCTCCTCCGCCAGGGTCCCCAGCGCCCGCGGGTCGCAGAACACCGCCGCCGGCTGGTGGAACGTCCCCGCCAGGTTCTTCCCGGCCGCGAGGTTGATCGCGGTCTTGCCCCCGACCGAGGCGTCCACCTGGGCCAGGAGGGTCGTCGGGACCTGCACCACGTCGAGGCCGCGCTTGAAGAGGGACGCGGCCAGGCCGCCGAGGTCGCCGACGGTCCCGCCCCCGTGGACCACGAGGGCGGAGCGGCGCGAGAGGCCCGCCGCGGCGCAGAAGTCCAGCACCTCACCGAGGCGCTCGAGGTCCTTGACGGCCTCGCCGCCCTCGACCGAGAGCGATGGCGCGGCCGGGAGGAGCTCGCCGTGCAGCTCCACGACCCGGCGGTCGGCGAGGACCGCGACGCGGTCGTGCTGTTCGAGGCGGCCGGCGAGCCCGTCCGTCACGCCCTCGCCCACGAGGACGTCGTAGGGGCGGTCGGGGATCGGGACGGGGACGGAGCGCATCGCCGGGCCTCAGGCCGTGGTGGGCTCGCGGTTCTCGCGCCGGCGCCGCCGGCGGACCATGTCCTCGTGGAGCTGCTGGCTCTTGCGGCGGTCGGCCCGCAGCAGGAGGTAGATCACCGCGACCATGAACAGGGTCGCTCCCAGCACCAGGTAGGTGAACAGACGGACCGAGTTGGCCGGCTCCGGCTGGTAGACCTCGAGCTCGTGGAGCACGAAGACGGGGGAGCGGCGAGGCTCGCCGGAGCGGTTCTTGAAGAGGATGTTCCGGAAGAAGTACCCCTTCGCCTGCACGTAGCGGTGGTCGTCGTCGAGGTCCTCCCGGAGCAGGTCCTGGCGGACGAAGGGGCCGACCCACTTGATGGTCTTCACGGCGCCCTTCCAGTTGTTGTTCCCGATCCAACCCTCGG
>JASFWR010000164.1:0-8087 GCA_050049155.1 Planctomycetota bacterium
GGTCCAGGCGCAGGGGGTTGTCGCGCACCTCCCTCGAGTAGGTGTCGAGGTTGATGCTGACGGGGATCCTGAAGGGCGCGCCCCGGTGGGCCTCGCCGTCCTCGTAGATCTCGAAGAGCGCGTCCTGGTCCAGCTCGGGGGCGGCGGCCCAGTCGGTCTCGGCGCCGACCATCTCCGCGTGGGCCATCAGCTCCCACTTCTGCAGGTCGAAGGTGCCCTCCTCGAAGGTCATGGCGATCTCGTCGTCGCGCACCATCTCCAGGGTCAGGAGCGCGCGGGCGAGCTCCTCGGTGATCGGGGGCGTCGAGGGCGTGGCGCGGAAGCCGAGCACCAGCGGCGCGCTCGCGGTCCGCAGGGCCTCGGAGCCCACCTCCTCGGGGACGGCGGCGCGGTAGACCTTGTGGAAGAGCCCGTCGATCCGGACGTAGTCGCCCCGGCGGATGGACGGCGCGGCCGCGGGGTCCCCCTGCAGCTTGGGCGCGTTGGCGACGATGAAGTAGCCGAGGGACCCGTCGTCGGTGACGAGGCTCCCCATCCACCCGGTGCTCGCGCCGCCGACGCCCGGGCGCTCGCTCACGTCGAGGACCTGGCCGCGCAGGAGGAGCGCGTCGAGCCGGTGCTCGGCCGGGGCGGCCAGGAGCTCGGCGCTGACCTCCGCGTCGAGGGTGCGCATGCCGGCGGCCTGGAGGGCGCGGCGGGTCTGGAGGCGCGCGTAGGCGAAGACCTCCTGGAGCGGCTCCGTCTCCAGGAACTCCTGCTGCGGCTCGGTGGCGTCCTCGATCCGGGCCAGGAGCTCGGGGCGGTCGAAGGGGACCAGCTCGACGACCTCCTCGGCGGCCGGGGCGTCCGTGACCGGCGCCTCCTGGCCGAGGGCGTCCTGCCCGTCGGCGCTCCGGGACGTGGAGTAGAGGTACAGGCCTCCGACGAGGATGGCGCTGACCGTGAGGCCGAGGATCCTGAGGCGGTCCCTGCGCGCCATGCGGGCGGCTTCCTGGGGGGTGATCCTGGTGTACTTCATCTACGGTTCCGGCTGGAGGTGCAGCGCGCGGCCTCGACCAGCGCTTCGAACAGCGCCTCGTGAACGGATTCGCCCGGGCTGAGTTCGGGGTGCCATTGAATACCGATCGCGAACGATCGTCCCGGTTGTTCGATGGCTTCCACCAGACCCTCCTCGTCCACGCTGGAGACGATCCAAGGGGGCGGGACGGTCCGCAGGGCCTGATGGTGCCTGGAGACCACCGGAACGGGGTCTAGCCCCATGATCCGGCCCAGTTTCGTCCCCTCGGCCGCCCGGACCTCGTGGACGGCGCTCCCGGCGTGTTCGAGGTCCCCGGGGCGCTGCTCCGGGAGGTCCTGCCAGAGCGTCGCACCGCCCGCGAGGCCCAGGCACTGCATGCCGTAGCAGATCCCCAGGACGGGCAGGTCCCGGTCCAACGCCATCCGGGTCAGCGCGAGGTCGAAGCGCTGCTTGGCGCCGTCGGTCACGTCCGCCTTCGGGTGGGTCGGCCCCAGGCCCAGGTCCTCCGTGACGAAGTCGTCGCCGCCCGTGAGCACGAGCCCGTCCACCCGATCGAGGACGGCCGCGAGCTCCGCCGCTCGCCCCGCCTCGTCCAGCCGCGGCGCGACGGCCACCGGCACGCCCCCGGCGCGCCGGACGGCGTCGGGGTAACGCTGCCGGAGGCGCAGCATCGGGTCCTCCGCGTGGTAGAGGCCGTTGACGGCGATCACGGGCGCGCTCATGGGCGCAGTATGACGCGCCCGTGAGCCGCGACCTAGGCCGGCGCGGCCTCGGCCCTGAGAGTTCCCCGATGGGGAGGGTGCGCGCCATCCCCAGGCGATAGCCTCGGCCCCGATGCCCCTGGACCTCGCCTCCCTCCTGCTGGGCTTCTACCTCCTCGCCAAGGGCGCCGACGCCCTCGTGGAGGGCGGAGCGACCCTCGCCACCCGGTTCGGGATCAACCCGTGGGTGGTGGGGCTGACGGTGGTGGCCTGGGGCACGTCCCTGCCCGAGGTCGTCGTCTCCAGCCTCGCGGCCCACGACGGCCAGCCCGGGGTGGCGGTGGACAACGTCCTCGGCTCCAACGTCGCGAACGCGGGGCTCGTGCTCGGCACCGTCGGGCTGATCCTGCCCCGCGCCCTCGTGGGCCGGCTCTCGGTGCGGGAGAGCCTCCCGCTGCTGCTGTCCCTCGCCGGCCTATACCACGTGCTGAGCGACGGGCAGGTCACCCGCGTCGAGGGCGGCGTCATGCTCGCCGTCTTCATCGCCTACACCCTCGAGCTCATCCTCTTCAGGGGCCGCGGGGAGGACTCGCCGGCGGCCGACCTCGAGCCCGGCGAGACCGCGGCCCCCTACCCCGGGCTGCGGGTGGCCCTGGGGGCCCTCGCGATCCTGTTGGGAGCGCGCTTCGTCCTGATGGGGGCCCAGGGGATCGCGGAGACCCTCGGCCTGAAGGACGGCGTGGTGGGGCTGCTGATCCTCGCCCTCGGGACCTCGCTCCCCGAGCTCGCCGCCGGCGTCGTGAGCGCCCGCAAGGGCCACACGGAGATCGGGCTCGGGAACATCGTGGGGAGCAACGTCTTCAACACCCTCGCGGTGATGGGCGTCGCCGCCCTCGTGGCGCCCTTCGGCGGGCCGGGCTCCGAGGGCGGCACCTGGGCCACGGACGTGGAGCGCTCGCTGCACCGGGACTTCCCGGTGAACGTCGCCTTCTCCCTGGTCCTCGTCCTCGCGCCGGTGGTCTTCCGGGGCCGCGCCGCCCGCCTCCGGGCCGGGGCCATGCTGTCGGGGTGGCTGGCCTACGTGCTGTGGATCAACCTCTGACCGGGCCCGTCCTGTTCCGGACGGAGCGGCTCACGGTCCGCCGCCTGGCGGCCGGGGACGTCGAGGACCTCCTGGCCGTGTACGGGGACCGGGAGGTGGTGCGCTGGGTGGACGACGGGGAGCCGCTGACCCGCGCGGACGCCGAGCGCTGGGTGGAGGTCACCGATCGGAACTTCGCCCGGCGCGGCCGCGGCATGGCGGCCCTCGTGCTCACGGCCACCGGGGAGGTCGTGGGCTTCTGCGGGATCGTGCGGCCGGGCGACCAGGAGGAGGACGAGGTCAAGTACGCCCTGCGCCGGGACCGGTGGGGCCAGGGGCTGGCCACGGAGGTCGTGGAGGCCATGCTCGACCACGCCGAGCGGCGCTTCGGCCTCGGCCGGATCATCGCCACCGTGGCGGCCGAGAACCGCGCGTCCCTGCGCGTGCTCGAGAAGGTCGGGATGCGCCCGCTCGGGGAGCGGCTCGAGGACGACGGGTCGGTCACCCGGGTCCTGGTCTGGCGCGCGGACGAGCGCCCCACCTGAGGCCCGGCAGATCCGGTCGGCAGGTCCGGTCCTGCAGGCAGGTTCGGCGCGCGGGAGGGGGGTCACCCGCGCGCGACCCCGACGACCTCCTCGTCCGTCAGGTTCCGCGCCGAGCTCTTGGCGTACTCGAGGACCCTGGCGACCGTGGCGTCGTCCGCCTCGACCCCGTTCTTCTCGAGGACCCAGCTGACGTTGGACTTCCCGCTCATGGGGCCCACGAGGATGCGCTGCTCCAGGCCCACCATGGCCGCGGGGACGCCCGAGTAGACGCGGTCCGCCAGCCAGGAGTCGCCCTTGCGGAACGCCTTCACCACCGCGGCGGCGTGCACGCCGGTGGCCGTCTCGAAGGCGTCGCTGCCGAAGACCGGATAGTTGTCGGGGAAGGGGATGCCGATGCACTCGGAGGCCTTGCGGACGTAGTCGCCGAGCCCGGTGAGGTCCCGGTCGATCCAGCCCACCAGCCCGAGGTTCACCAGGAGCATGTCCATCTCGGTGTTGCCCGCGCGCTCGCCGACGCCCAGGGCCGTGCCGTGGATGCGGCTGGCGCCGGCCTCGATGGCCACGAGCGCGTTGATGAGCCCGAAGCCGCGGTCCCGGTGCCCGTGCCAGTCGATCCCCACGTCGGCGCCCCGCTCGTCGGCGATCTCCCGCACGAACCGGAGCAAGCGGCGGACCCCTGTGGGCGTGGCGTGCCCGCAGGTGTCGCAGACGCACAGGCGGGAGGCGCCGGCGTCGATGGCGGCTCCGTAGAGGGCGCGCAGGGTCTCGGGCTTCGCCCGGGTCGTGTCCTCGGTCACGAACATGACGGGCATGTCCTCCTTGACCGCGAAGGCGACGGCCTCGCTGGAGAGCTGCACCATGCGCTCCAGCTCCCAGTTCTCCGTGTAGAAGCGGATGGGGCTGGAGCCGATGAAGGCGCACACCTCGACGGGCGCGCCGACCTGCTGCTGGATCTCCGCGGCGGGCTCGATGTCGCCGATCATCGTCCGGCAGGCCACGTTCGGGGTGATGGCGAGGTCCTTCATGGTCCGCGCCAGCTCCAGGATGTGCTGCCTGGCTCGGTCCCCCGCCCCGGGGAGCCCGACGTTGGCCGAGTCGATGCCGAGCCGGTCCATCATGTGGACGAGCTCGACCTTGTCCTCGAGGCTGGGATCCAGGGCGCTGGGGCTCTGCAGGCCGTCCCGGAGCGTCTCGTCCACCAGCTGGATCTCGCCGAACCCGACCGGGTCCTCCTCGTTCCAGTCGTAGATCAGTCCGTCGTCGTTCTGGCCGTTCGTTTCCATCTTCACCTGGGGGGGCTCCTGCCTGGCGGGAGCGTGGGCGGGGAGGGGGAGCGGGGAGTTGGTCGCCCGCAGCGCCGTCTCGTATCTTAGCCGCTCCGACGGCTTCCGTTCCGTGTCCCCGGTGGGGGCGCGCCGGGCCGCGGAGCCCGCCCGCCCGCCGCCCCGCGGCGCCGCCCGTCCCGCGCTCCCATGACCGCCCCCGACCCGAGCCTCGAGGCCGCGGAAGCCGCCTTCCGTGACGTGCTCGACGAGTCGCCCGCGCGGGCGGCCGTGCTGCTGGTGGACGTGCACCCCGCGGACGCCGTGGAGTGGCTCCGGGACACGGACGACGGGGACCGCCACCTCGTGTTCGGCGCGCTGTCGCCCACCTGCCAGGCTGCGATCCTCGAGCACGCGGACGAGGCCTTCACCCAGGACCTGATCGCCCCGCTCGACGCGCGGCTGCTGACCCAGGTCCTGGAGGAGCTCCCGTCGGACGAGGCGGCGGACGTGCTCATCGAGGCCGACGACCGGGTGGCCAACGACGCGCTCGAGCGCCTCGCCCCCGAGACCGCGGACTCCCTGCGTACCCTGCTCAGCTTCGACCCGGAGAGCGCGGGGGGCATCATGGCCACGGACTTCGTGGTCACGCGCCCCGGGGAGCGGATCGGCGACGTGGTCAAGGCGGTCCGCAAGGGGGCGGAGGACATCGAGCCCGACGTGGGGGTCTTCGTCCTGGATCAGCAGGGCCGGCCCATCGGCTACCTGCCGGACCGCGCGCTGCTGACCAACACGATCCACGCCCCGGTCGAGGAGGTGATGTGCGAGCCGTACGTCGTCGACGTGAACGAGGACCAGGAGGACGTCGCCCAGCTGATGGCGAAGTACGCCCTGGACTCGGTCGCCGTCGTCGACGACGCCGGAGCCCTGCTGGGGGTCATCTCGGCGGAGGACGCCACCGCGATCCTCGAGGAGGAGGTGGACGAGGACATCGCGCTGCTGGTCGGCGTCGGCGCCGATCAGCAGCAGACCCGTCTCCCGGTCCTGGTCCGAGTGCGTCAGCGCCTGCCGCTGATGGGCCTGACGGTGGTCGCCGGCCTCGCCAGCGCCAAGATCCTGGCCGTCGCCCTCGGGCACAGCGACGGCGGTGTGCAGCAGGCCATCCTCCGCTACCTGCCCCTGATCGTCGGCCTCGCCGGGAACGTCGGGATCCAGTCCTCGACGATCTTCGTGCGCGGCTTCGCCACGGGGGAGGTGGACGAGGACCGCGAGTGGCCGGTCCTCTTCACCGAGTGGGGGGTGGGGACCCTCATCGGCGCCCTGTGCGGCGCGGTGACGTGGCTCGTCGCCGGCTTCATCGAGTCGAGCACCCCGGGGCTCGGCGCCGCGGTGGGCTTCGCGGTCTTCGCCGCCGTGGCCTGGGCCGCCATGCTGGGCGGCGTCGTCCCCATCGCCTGCCGCCGCTTCGGGATCGACCCCGCGATCGTGGCCGGCCCGTTCCTGATCGCCCTCTCCGACGTCTCCGGGTCGGCGATCTACATCTTCGTGGCGCGCGAGATCGCCATGGGCTGATGGAGCCCGGGTCGCCCTCGACGCACCCCGCGGCGCGCCGCGCCCCCTGGCCGCGGCGGGTCCTCGTCGCGGCCCTCCTGGCTGGCGCCCTGGGCCTGCTCTTCAAGGCGCAGGTGGGCTGGTTCTTCCCGGTCGTCTCGGGCTCCATGGAGCCGACGGTCGCGACGGGCGAGTGGGTGTACCTCGACTACGACGTGGACCGGATCGAGCGCTTCGACATCGTCGCCTTCACGGACGTGGGCGGCGGGGCCTCCATCAAGCGCGTCATCGGGCTCCCGGGAGAGGTCGTGGCCATCGACCCCACGGGGGACGTGCGGATCGAGGGTGAGGCGCTCCGCGGCGAGGCGAAGCGGCCGCCGATGACGCCGCTCTTCGACTCCCGGCTGCAGTCCATCGGGGAGCACTGGCGTCACGGCGGCGCGTACGCGGACCCGTGGTCGCGGGTCGGCGGGGGCGATCCGGGGCCGAACGAGGTGTGGGAGATGGACGGCAGCGCCGTCGCCCGGGCGGCGAGCCTCGGCCTGCTCGGCTTCCACGACCGCGTGGACGACGGCCGGCTGCTTCCGGACGGCAGCGTGATGCGCGGCCGCGAGGTCGTGCACGACGCGGCCGTCTCCTTCGAGGTCAAGGTCCTCGAGGCGGGGGGCCGGATCACCGTGCAGCTGGTGGAGCAAGGAGACGTGTTCGAGGCCTCGATCCCCGTCTACGAGGGCGAGGACGAGAGCCGGGTGGACCTCTTCCGCCGCAAGGCCGCGGCCCAGCCGCTGGAGTACTTCGTGTACGGCCGGACCCGTGTCCCCATCGGCGAGTGGGTCCGCGTCCGGTTCAGCAACGTGGACAACGAGCTGCGCTTCGAGGTCGACGACCTTGAGCTGGTCTTCGACTACGACTACCGGGGCAACACCCTGCACCCGACCGCCTTCGACATGCGCCCGGTGAGCATCGGGGAGCGGGTCCGACTGGGGGGCGAGGGCGTGGTGCTCCAGGTCAGGAACATCCGCGTCGAGCGCGACTTCCACGTGGCCGCGCGGGGGGAGTTCGGCGCCCGGGCGCCGCTGCAGCTCGGCCCCGACGAGGTCTTCGTGGTGGGCGACGCCACGGCGGTCAGCCGCGACAGCCGCGAGCGGGGCCCGGTGTCCCGAAGCAGGATCTTCGGCCGCGTGGAGGCGGCCGTGTGGCCCCTGAGCGGGGCCCGCTGGCTGCGATGAGGGGTCGCTCCGGGCCGGGCCACGGTCCCGCGGGGGGGCTCGCGCCGAAGTTTCCCGGGGGCCGCGGAACCGCGCCGCGCACCGGGGGTTCCACCTGCGGCCCATGACCCGCTCCGAAGAACGATCCGGCCCCCGCCCGGCCGCCGACGCCTCGCGCGGCGACCACGGGGCGGAGCTCATGCTCGCCTGGCAGGCGGGGAACGAGCAGGCCTTCCACGAGCTGGTCGACGCGTACTCGGGGCACGTCTACGCCCTGCTCACGCGCTTCCTGGGCCGCCGCCACCCCGGGCGCGAGGACCTCGTCCAGGAGGTGTTCCTGCGCGTGGTCAAGGCCCGCAGGCGCTACGTCGCCACGGCGCGCTTCTCGACCTGGCTCTACACGATCGTCTGGCGCATCTGCATCAACGAGACGGAGCGGCGCGCCGGGCGCCCCGACCTCTCCCTGGACGCGGGTCCGGCCGGCGAGCTCGGCGAAGAGGGGGCTGGCCTCTCCCTCCCGGACGAGGTGGAGCTGGACCCCGTGGACGGGGTGGCGCGCGCCGACCTCGTCCGCGAGGTGCGCGCCGCCATCGCGGCCCTCCCGGACGCCCAGCGCATCGCCGTCGTGCTGGCCCGGTACCACGAGCTGAGCTACGCGGAGATCGCCGAGGTCGTCGGGTCCTCCGAGAAGGCGATCAAGTCCACCATCCACCGCGCGCGC
>JASFWR010000279.1:0-5092 GCA_050049155.1 Planctomycetota bacterium
GCGGGGTTCCCGTGCGCGGGCCGCTCGGGCCACCCAGCCTCTTTCCCGTCGAGGTCGGCGAGGACCGCGCGGGCCCGCGCCTCTCCATCGTCCTCCTCACCTTCGCGATCGGCGGTGACGAGGTGAGCGGCGAGCACCCGCCCCGCGGCGTCGTGCTCGAACACCAGCCAGTCCCGGTACATCCCGCCGGCGATGGGCGGCTGGGGCCAGACGGCGGCGGGCAGGGGGAGCGCCTCGTCCGCCGCGCCGAGCTCGTAGGAGAGGGCCCCGATGAAGCCCCCGCAGAACGGGCCGGGCGGCAGGTCGCCGACCCAGTCCCAGCCCTCGATGAGCGCGCCCAGCTCGGCCAGGCTCCCGGGGTCGCCGCGGCGCTCCTCCGGGGTCGCCCCCGGCGCCGCGAAGCGCCGGACCGGGTCGAAGGCGACCAGGGACCAGCGCCCGGGGACACCGCTCGCGCTCTCCAGCGCCACCAGCCCGGGACGGTGCGCGAGGCGGGTGAGGGCCGCGGGCACGTCCAGGCCCGCCTCCACGCGGCCGGCGAGGCCGACGGTCCGCCCGTGGAGGCGAACGCTGGCGGGTTGGGTCTGGACCTCTGCCATGGGAGCCGCACTCTATACCGCCCGCCGCGCCGCCGCGGAACACCGCCCCATGACTCCCCCCTCCCACGACGCCCCGAACGAACCCGCCACAGGCACCCGCAAGGGCGTGCTCGGGCTCGTGTTCCTGACCGTGTTCCTCGACATGGTCGGCTTCTCGGTCATCTTCCCGCTCTTCCCGAAGATGCTCGACTGGTACGTGCTCGAGGAGGGCCCGGACAGCGGCGTCGGGCGCCTGGCGGGCTGGCTCGAGGGGCTCGTCGAGGACCGCTTCGCCGTCATCGTCCTGTTCGGCGGGCTCCTGGGGTCCCTCTACTCGGGGCTGCAGTTCGTCTTCGCACCGCTCTGGGGCGGGCTCTCCGACCGGCGGGGCCGCCGCTCGATCCTGCTGCTGACGCTCACGGGCACCGCCCTGTCCTACGTGGTCTGGTTCTTCGCGGGGACCTTCGCCCTGCTGGTGGCAGCGCGCCTCACCGGCGGGATCATGGCGGGCAACATCTCCATCGCCTCGGCGGCCGTGGCCGACACCCACACGAGGGCCGACCGGGCCAAGGGCATGGGCGTGCTCGGCGCGGGGATCGGCCTGGGCTTCGTGGTCGGTCCGGCGCTCGGGGGGCTCGCCTCCGGGTGGGACCTGACCGCCTCGCTCCCGGGCACACCGGGGGTCAACCCCTTCAGCGGCGCCGCGCTGATCGCCTTCGCCCTGGCCGTCGTCAACCTGGCCTGGGCCGCGCTCCGGTTCCCGGAGACCCTCGACCGGGAGGCCGCGGCGAAGGCCAGGCCCGAGGCCCGCAGCCTGAACCCCTTCGCCGCCCAGGGGCGCCTGGCGTTCCCCGGGGTCCACACGCTCAACCTCGCCTACTTCGTGTACTTCGCCGCCTTCGGCGCCATGGAGTTCACCCTGGTCTTCCTCGCCGCCGAGCACCTCGGCTACGGACCGAGGGACAACGCGTGGATGTTCGTCTTCATCGGCCTCACCATCGCGCTCGTGCAGGGGGGCATCGTCCGCCGGCTCGTGCCCCGGGTGGGCGAGCTTCGCGTGGCGAGCCTGGGCATGGGCCTGACGCTCCCCGGCTTCCTGGTCATCGCCGCGGTGACCCGCGCGGAGAGCTCCGCCGTGCTCTACGCCGGCCTGGCGCTCGTCGCCGTGGGCAGCTCCCTGGTGATGCCCAGCTTCAGCTCCCTCGCCAGCCGCTACGTGCCGGACGACCGCCAGGGCTTCGCCCTCGGGGTGTTCCGCAGCTTCGGCAGCCTCGCTCGGGTGGTGGGTCCCATCGCGGGCGGCTTGCTCTACTACGGGCTGGGGTCCCTGGCCCCCTACGCGGTGGGCGCCCTGCTGCTCGCCGTCCCCCTGGCCCTCGCCCGGCGGCTCCCCGCGCCCCCCGCCGAGCCCTCCTCCGAGGCCCCGGAAGGGGCCTGAGGGCCCCTGGAGGCCGGGTCCACGGCCCCGGATCGCCCGAGCGGGATTCCGCGCTTCATCCGCCGGCACCCCCGGCCGATAGAGACAGGGCCATGCAACGTTTCCAAACGCCCCTGATGTGCGCCGGCGGCGCCGTGCTCGCCTCCCTCCTCTCCTTCGGCCCCGCCCAGGAGGACCCCAACAAGGTCCTCTCGGCCCTGCGCAAGCAGATCGCCGAGCTCGAGGAGAAGGTCGAGACCTGCGAGCAGTTCATGCAGCAGCAGGCCGCGGCGGGCAAGGACCTGAGCGAGGCCCTGGCCCGCTCCGAGGCCGAGGGCTTCACCGCCGGCATCAACCCGCGCTCGCGCGAGATCCTCCTGGAGGGCCTCCGCACCCAGGCCAAGGCGATGCAGTCCGGCGAGGCCGAGGCGAAGAAGGACGACCGCCGCTCGCGCAGCCGCCAGAGCCGCCGCCGCGACCGGTGAGCGCCACCGAGCTCCGCCAGCTGGAGTCGGACCTCTGGCCGAGGGTCGACGCCTTCATCGAGCGCATGCGGGTCACCCGCGGCGCGTCGGAGCACACGCTGCGGGCCTACGGGCTCGATCTCGCGGACCTCGTCGGCTTCCTGGCCGGCAGGGGCGTGACCTCCCACGACCGCATCACGCCGCGCGCCCTGCGGGGCTGGCTCGGCGACCTCGACGAGCGCGGGCTGGCGCGCTCCACCGTGCAGCGGCGCCTCTCGGCCGCGCGGTCGTTCCTGAAGTCCCTGGTGAGCGAGGGGCTGCTGGAGGTCAACCCGGCCACGGGGCTCCGCCAGCGCCGCAGCTCTCGGCACCTGCCCGGCGTCCTCTCCGAGGACGAGGTCGCGGCCCTCCTCGCGGCCCCGGACCCCACCACCGCCGCCGGCCGGCGGGACCGCGCCATCCTCGAGCTCATGTACAGCGCGGGGACCCGCGCGGCGGAGACCGTCGGCCTGGACCGGGCGCACCTCGACCTCGCGCGCGGCGTCGGCCGGGTCCTGGGCAAGGGTCGCAAGGAGCGGCTGGTGGCCCTCGGTCGCTTCGCCGTGGAGGCCATCTCGGACCACCTCTCCGACCCGGAGCGCCCGAAGCCCACGGCGGCCGCAGGGGACGCGCTCTTCCTGAACCGCTCCGGGGGACGGCTGAGCACCCGGAGCCTGGAGACCATCGTGGGCAAGCACGCCCTGCGCGCGGGCATCACCCGCCGCGCGACGCCGCACACGCTGCGGCACAGCTTCGCCACCCACCTGCTCGACCGCGGGGCCGACCTGCGGTCGGTGCAGGAGCTCCTCGGGCACGAGCACCTGGCCACCACGCAGATCTACACCCACGTCTCCGTGGCGCGGCTCCAGGAGATCTACGAGAAGGCCCACCCGCGGGCCTGAGCCCGCCGGGGATCAGACGTCCCAGCCGGGGCGCTCCTCGCTCGCGAGGAGCCCGGCGTCCACGTCGAAGGTCCCCGCCTCCGCGTCCCATCGGGCCCGGCCGCCGGCGCGGTAGGCGACGGTGGCCAGCAGGACGGTCTGGGTGAGCGGACCCGAGTAGTCGAAGCTGCAGAGGGGGCTCGTGGGCGTCCCCTCGCGGATGGCGTCGAGCCACTCCACGTAGTGGCCGGGGGAGCTGGCGATCGACCGCGCCGGGGCCTCCCAGGCAGGCTGCCCCTCCGCCCGCTCCACGCGCATGGAGGAGTAGTTGGAGACGATCCGCCCCTTGGTCCCGATGAACACGTGGCTGTCGCCGCCAGGCGCCTCCTCGGGCGCGACGCCCCCGTCCCACCAGTGCACGTCCACGGCCTTCCGGTCGCCGGCCGCCGCGTGGGACCACTTCACGTGCATCCAGTCCGGCGTCCCGACGGGGTCCACCGCGGGCCCCTCCACCTCGATGGCCACCGGCGTCTCGAGGCCGAGCGCCCAGTGGACGAGGTCGACCCAGTGGCAGGCCATGTCCCCCACCGTGCCGGTGCCGAAGGCCCAGAAGCGGCGCCAGTTGGCGGGGTGGACGCCGTCGCAGTAGGGCCGCTCGGGGGTCGGGCCGAGCCACAGGTCCCAGTCGAGGTTGGCCGGGGCCGGCTTGGGCTCACCGAACTTCCCGTTCGACCACGACTTCCTGCAGACCACGTGCACCGTGTGCACGTCCCCGATGGCGCCGCCGCGGATCGCCTCCACGACCCGCCGGTAGTTGTCCGTCGCGTGGATCTGCGTCCCCATCTGGGTGGCGACCCCCGAGGACGAGGCGAGGGCCTGGAGCTGCCGCGCCTCGGCGACGGTGCGCGTCAGGGGCTTCTCGCAGTAGACGGCGATCTTGCGGCGGAGCGCGGCCCGCGCGATCGGGGCGTGGAGGTGGTCGGGGGTCGAGATCACGATCCCGGCCAGGTCACGCTCCTTCTCGAGGAGCTCCCGCCAGTCCGCGTAGGTGGTGGGCTTGACCTGCCCCGCCTCGACGACCTGGTTCACCCCGCGCTCGAGCATGCGGGTGTCCACGTCGCACATGACGGCGACGTCCTGGGACAGGACGCCCGCCACGTTGGAGGAGCCGCGGTTCGCGACGCCCACGGCCGCGAGCTTGAGCCGATCGCGGACGGGGCGGGTGCGGACGAACGGGGCGGCGGCCGCGGAGGTGGCGAGGGCGGCGGCGCCGCGGAGGACGCGGCGACGGGAGATCGGGGGGAGGAGCATGGGCACGATGCTAGGGCACCGGGCCGGATGATGCTCCCTCCCGCTCCTCACGGCTCCCGCCGGCGGGTCCCCGCGAGGCGGTGGCGCTTCAGGCCATAGCCGGGGAGCCGCTCCACGTCGAAGCCCGCGAGGTCCAGGCCGGCGCGCACCGCGCCGGCCGCCGTGTACGTGGCGACGGTGGCGCCCGGCCGCGCGAGCCGGGCCAGCTCGCCGTAGACCTCCGGGCACCACAGGCCCGGGTTGCGGTCGGGCGCGAAGCCGTCCAGGAAGACCGCGTCCGCTCGTACGTCCAGGCGCCGGAGGGCCGCGGCGCCGTCCCCCACCACGAGCCGCAGGGGGACGGAGACCTCCCCGCGCTCCAGCACCGCGGCGCCGTCCTCCAGCAGCCGGGGGTAGGCGCGG
>JASFWR010000337.1:0-4215 GCA_050049155.1 Planctomycetota bacterium
GCCGCCGTCGGGCGCCGGGAAGGCGCGGACCTCGCGCTGGCGGACGTGCCCGAGCACCGCGCCGTCGCTGCGGCGCAGCAGGTCCGCGAGCGGGTCCGAGGCCGCGGCCCCGAGGCACAGGGCGGCAGCCGCGAGGGCGGCGGCGGAGCGGAGGGCGAGGGACCGCATGGGCGCATCATCGCCCATGGGCGCGCGGGGGATCAGGGGTCAGCGTGGTCATTCCGCGCTTTCCCTGTGCGAGTCCGAACAGCTCTGGGTCGCCCGGGTGCTCGCGCAGCAGCCGGGCGGCGACCTGACGGCCCTCCGGGTCGCCGGCGGCGACGAGGGCGTCGGCGAGCCGCGTCCCGACCTCGCGGTCCGACGGGAGGGCGGCGGCCGCCGGGCGCAGGGCGGCGGCCGCCGCCTCCGGTCGGTCGAGGTCCATGAGGGCGGCGGCGAGGAGCAGCCCGGTGGCCCGCTCCGCCGGGTCGAGGGAGGAGAGGCGGGCGGCGGCCGCCTCGGGGTCGAGCTCCTCCAGGTCCGCCGCGGCGAGGGCGCGGACCATGGCGGGCCAGCCCGGCCGGGCGGCCTCGATGGGGGTGACGAGGTCGAGCAGCTCGGGCACGAGCCGCTTGGCGGTCAGCACGTGGGCCGCCGCCTCCAGGACGTCCCGCTCGAACGGCGTGAGGGTCGCGTCCTCCACCGCGGCCTCGCGCCAGGCCTCAAGGGAGGGACCCCACAGGACCACGCGCTCCACCGCGGAGTCGAAGGGCGACCCCCGGCGCTGGGCGACGGCGTGCATGGCGAGGCCGCGGTCGATACCTCCGCTGGTGGGGGCCTGGGCCAGCCGGTGCTCGGTCTCCGCGCGGACGAGCCGCGCGCGGTCGTCGGGCCGGACCCGAAGCCAGCTCCACCAGCTCCTGTCGGCCCCCGGCGCGCCGCTCCGTCGGTCGCCGGCCACGGGTCCGGTCGCCCACGCCATGGAGGTGCGCAGGAGCCGGTCGGTGGACCGGACCACGACCTGCGGCCAGGGCAGGTGTCGCACGGGCCGCTCGGGGTCCGTCCACGCGATCACCGGCGGCGGGTCGTCACCGAGCCGGAGGTCCAGGGTGGGCGGCGCCGGACCGGTGGCGCCGGTCTCCACGGCGAGCACGAGGTCGTACGCCCCCCGGGCCGCGCGGCGCCGGGCCTCGGCCGGGCGGATCACGTCACCCTCCAGCCCGTGCGCCACCCGCCCCGACGCCGCGGCCGCCTCCACCATGGGCATGCTGCGCCACCAGCCGGCGGTCCGGTCCGCCCGCGTGACGCCGAGGGCCCGCAGCACCTGCCCGCGTTCGACCGTGAGCAGCCCCACGAGCAGCACGCGCTCCGGCGGGGCCGGGGCTCCAGCGTCGGACCCCGTGGAGCTGGACGCCGCGGAGCTGGCCCCCGCGGCGGCGGCCGCGATCGAGGCTCGCAGGCGCGCGGCCTCCCCCGCGAGCTCCGTCGCCCGCGGGCCGAGGGGGCGCTGGTCGAGGGTGACGCGGACGCGCCCCTCTCCCGTGGGCTCCACCAGGAACTGCCCGTCGCCGGTCTCGAAGACGGCGCTCGGCCGGACCGGGAATCGCTCCCAGGGATCGAGGACGGGGACCGAGCTCACGGGCAGGCCGGCGACCCCCGCGAGCACGCCCAGGCCAACGCCGGCCAGGGGCAGGCGAGCGGCGTCGCGCTCGAGGAGCGCGAAGAGCAGGACGCCCGCGCCGCCCAGGGCCGCGCCGAGCTGCACGAGGCCCGCGGCGCCCGCGCGGGGCCGATCGAGGAGGGTGGCGATGGGCGCGGCGTCCACGAGGGCGGGCGCCGCGGCCACGGCGGCGGCCGCGCCCACCAGGGCCGCGGCGACGGTCCGCTCGGAGCGCGCGAGGTGCAGGGCCGCGCCGGCGGCGAGGGCCGGGAGGACGAGGACCACCAGGGCCACGAACGCGCCCACGGCGGGGGTGCCCGCCAGCGAGGCGTCGGCGCCGATGCGCGCGCAGAGCGCCTTGAACCCGAGCGGCTGGCTGACGCCCCCCGCGATGGCCAGGGCCACCAGCCCGAGCAGGGCGGCGGCGAGGGCGGCCGCCACACCGTGGGCCCGTCCGGTTCGGACGAAGGCCCGCCCGAACACGAGGCCGCCGAGGGCCACGAGCCCGGCGAGGACCGCGGCCAGCAGGGCGTCCTCCCCATGGGTGGCGAGCCCGAGCCGGAGGGCGAGGCGGGAGAGCCCCTCGAGCCCCAGGGTGGCGCCCGCGGCGAGGACGGCGACGCTCGTGAGCGCGCCCGCGCCGGCCGCCGGCGGGCCGTCGCTCCGGACCGCCTGTGCGGCGGTGAGCCGTCGGCCGGCGAGGGCGGCGACGACGCCGAGCGCGAGCCAGGGCAGCGGGGCTCGCCACGGCGCGCCCACGCCCACGACGAGGCCGCCGTCCAGGGGATCCAGGAGGGCCGTCGTGACGCCGCCGGCCGCTCCCGCGAGGAGGGCGCCGGGCGCGACGCGCGCGAGGGGTCCGCCGATCAGGACCAGCGCGGCCGCGAGGAGCAGGGCCGCCGCCCGGGTGGCGGCGGCCGCCGCGGGGTCCGGCCCCGAGAGATCGAGCACGTCGGGGAACAGGGTGCCCCTCGTCCGCGCGAGGAGGCCGCCCGCGCCGAGGCCCAGCGCGACCGCGAGCCCGGCGACGGCGCCAGCGCTCGGTGCCGGGCCGGGCGCCGTGGCGGGCGAGGGGCCGGACGGAGGGCCGGACGAAGGGGCGAGGTCCTGGGTTCGGTCCATCGGCCCGGGACTCTAGCCGCGCCGTTCCGCCGCGGGAACGTCGATTCGCGCGATCCAGCCGGGACACGGCCCGGCGCGCGCGGCATCCTCCAGCGCGAGATGACAGACGCCCCGAAGACGCCGTCGACCCCGGAGACGTCCTTCCCCCGGTCCGAGATCCAGGTCCTCCTCCTCGAGGGGATCAGCCCCACCGCGGCGGACGCCTTCCGCGCGGCCGGCTACTCCCGGATCCGCGAGGTGAGCGGCGCGCTCACCGGCGAGGAGCTGCACGAGGCCCTTCGGGGCGCCCACTTCGTCGGCATCCGCTCCCGCACCCAGCTGGACGCCGCGGCGCTGGCCGAGGCGCGCAAGCTGGTGGCGATCGGCTGCTTCTGCATCGGCACCAACCAGGTGGACACGGCCTTCGCCCGCCGCCGCGGCGTGCCGGTCTTCAACGCGCCCTACTCCAACACCCGCAGCGTGGCCGAGCTGGTGGTCGCCGAGGCGATCCTGCTCCTGCGCCGGGTACCCCAGAAGAACATGTCCTGCCACCGCGGCGAGTGGCTGAAGTCCGCGGCGGGCAGCCACGAGGCGCGGGGCAAGACCCTGGGCGTGGTGGGCTACGGGCACATCGGCAGCCAGGTCGGCGTGCTCGCCGAGATGCTCGGCATGCGCGTGCTCTACCACGACGTCGTGCCCAAGCTCTCCCTCGGCAACGCCGAGAGCGCGTACAGCCTCGACGACCTGCTGCGACGCTCCGACGTCGTCACCCTCCACGTGCCGCAGCTCCCGTCGACCCGCGGCCTCATGGGTGCTCAGGAGCTGGCGCGCATGAAGGACGGCTCGGTCCTCATCAACGCCTCCCGCGGGCAGGTGGTGGACCTCGACGCCCTGCGCGGGGAGCTCGCCAGCGGCCGCATCGCCGGCGCCGCGGTGGACGTGTTCCCGGAGGAGCCGAAGACCTCGGGGGACGGGTTCGAGTCGCCCCTCGTCGGGCTGGACAACGTCCTCCTGACGCCCCACATCGGGGGGAGCACGGAGGAGGCCCAGGCGGGGATCGGGCGCGAGGTGACCGAGAAGCTGCTGCGCTACAGCGACGACGGCTCGACGCTCTCCGCCGTGGACTTCCCGGAGGTCTCCCTGCCGCCCCACACCGGCGACGCGCGCCTCCTGCACGTGCACGAGAACCGCCCCGGGATCATGAGCGCGATCACCGACGTCATCGGCAGGAGCTCGGCCAACATCGACGCCCAGTACCTGCAGACCCTGGACGACGTGGGCTACGTGGTCACCGACGTGGCCGCGGAGCGCGAGGCCGCCCGCAGCCTCATGGACGAGCTGCGGGCCCTCGAGGGGACCCTCCGGACGCGGGTGCTGTTCTGAGCGGAGGAGGAGCGATGCGCAGCGATCAGGACGGGGACCACTTCGGGGAGCAGGCGGCGGCGGGTGAGGTGCGCTTTGAGGCGCCGTCCGAG
>JASFWR010000280.1:0-5059 GCA_050049155.1 Planctomycetota bacterium
CCTTGAGGTGCACCTTGTAGGTCACCGACGGGGCCGTCTGGATCATGTCCAGGTCGTGCTCCCGCTCCAGCCGCTGCTGGATGATCTCCATGTGCAGCAGCCCGAGGAAGCCGCAGCGGTAGCCGAAGCCGAGGGCCTCCGAGGTCACCGCCTCGTAGGAGAAGGAGCTGTCGGAGAGGGCGAGGGTGTCCAGCGCCTCCCGCATGGTCTCGTAGTCCTTGGGGTTCGTCGGGTAGAAGTCCGCGAACACCATGTGGCGGGGCTCCCGGTAGCCGGGGAGCATCTCCACCTCGGGCGTCTTGTCGAGGGTCAGCGTGTCCCCGATCCGCACGTCGCCGAGCGCCTTGATGTTGGAGACGAAGTAGCCGACCTCGCCGACCGAGAGGCTGTCGCGCGACTCCATCTTCGGGCTGAAGATCCCGATGTCGACGGCCTCGAACTTCTTGTCCGTGCCCTTCATCAGGACCCGGTCCTTCTTGCGGAGCGTCCCGTCCACGATCCGCAGGTACACGATGACCCCGCGGTACTCGTCGTAGACCGCGTCGAAGATGAGGGCGCGCAGGGGGGCCTCGGCGTCCCCCTCGGGGGACGGGAAGCTCTCGACGATGCGGTCGAGCACGTCGTCGACGCCCACGCCGGTCTTGGCCGAGATGCGGCAGGCGTCGGTGGCCTCGATGGCGAGGCTGTTCTCGATCTCCTCGGCGATCTCGTCGGGGCGCGCGTGGCCGAGGTCCACCTTGTTCAGCACCGTCAGGATCTCGAGGTCGGCCTCGATGGCCAGGTAGGCGTTGGCGACGGTCTGGGCCTCGACGCCCTGGCTCGCGTCCACGAGCAGGATCGCGCCCTCGCAGGCCTGCATGGACTTCTCCACCTCGTAGTTGAAGTCCACGTGCCCGGGCGTGTCGATCAGGTTGAGCACGTAGCGGTGCCCGTCCTTCTCGTGCACGGCCGTGACGGCGCGCGCCTTGATCGTGATCCCGCGCTCGCGCTCCAGCTCCATGTCGTCCAGGAGCTGGTCCTTCATCTCGCGCTTCTGCACGGTCCCCGTGAGCTCGAGGATGCGGTCGGCCAGGGTGGACTTCCCGTGGTCGATGTGCGCGATGATCGAGAAGTTGCGGATGTACTTGGGGTCCACTCGTCGGAGACGCGGCGCGCCGTGATCAGCTGTCCTTGAGGAGTCGGGAGAGCGCGGGTTCGAGGTCCCGCAGGGCGCGGCCCCGGTGGCTCACCGAGGCTTTCTCATCGCCCGAGAGGGTCGCGAACACCAGCCCCGTGACCGGGAACCCTTCCTCGGTGAACTGGAAGAGCGGATCGTAGCCGAATCCGCCCTCGCCCTGCGCGGCGTGGAGGATCCTGCCGTGCGTGCGACCGATGGCCTCGTGCGCGATCTCGCCCGAGGTCGGGCGGGCGAGAGCGAGGGCGCACACGAAGGCGGCGCCCCTGTCCTCGTCCGGGACGTCCGCCAGCTCGCGGAGGAGCTTGGCGTTGTTCCCCTCGTCGTCCCCGTGGGTGCCGGCGTACCGGGCGGAGTAGACGCCGGGGGCGCCCCCGAGGGCGTCCACCTCGAGGCCCGAGTCGTCGGCGAGGGTCCAGAGTCCGGAGTGCTGCGCGCCCTCCCGGGCCTTCTTGGCCGCGTTGGCCGCGAAGGTGTCCCCGTCCTCCACGCACTCCGGCAGCCCGCCGATGTCCGCCGGCTGGACCACCTCGACCCCGAGGGGCGCGGCGACCCGCTGCAGCTCGACGAGCTTCTTGCGGTTCCCTGAGGCGAGCAGGAGCTTCATGTCAGCTGCCGAGGGCGGCCTTCTGGAGCTCGAAGATGCGCCGGATGCCGGCCTCGCCGAGGTCGAGCAGCCGGTCGAGCTCGGCGCGGTCGAAGGGCGCACCCTCCGCCGCCCCCTGGACCTCCACGAAGCGGCCGTCCCCGGTCATCACCAGGTTCATGTCGCTCTCCGCGCGGCTGTCCTCCTGGTAGCAGAGGTCGGCCATGGGCGTGCCGTCGATGACCCCGACGGAGACCGCGCCCAGGGCGGACCGCAGGGGCCAGCCGCGGAGCTTGCGCTCCTCGTCCAGGCGCGTGACCGCGTCGTGGAGCGCCACGTACGCGCCGCTGATGGCGGCGGTGCGCGTCCCGCCGTCCGCCTGGAGGACGTCGCAGTCCACCCAGATGGTGCGTTCGGTGAGCGCCTTGAGGTCGACCACGGCGCGCAGGGCGCGGCCGATCAGCCGCTGGATCTCCACCGAGCGCCCGTCCACGCGGCCGCCCTTGTCCCGCGACTTCCGGTCGTGGGTCGAGCTGGGGAGCATGGAGTACTCGGCGGTGACCCAGCCGCTGCCCTTGCCCTTGAGGAAGTGCGGCACGCCCTCCTGGACGAAGGCGGTGCACAGCACGCGGGTCTCTCCGAACGACGCGAGGACGGAGCCCTGGGCGTGCTTGGTGAAGCCTCGCTCGAAGGTGATCGGGCGGAGCTCTTCGGGGGTACGGCCGTCGCTGCGCTGCATGGGGGGCGGAGGGTTCGAGGTGGGGCCCGGCTCGAGGGCCCGTCACGAGGACAGGGCTCGAGGCCCGGGATCGGGCCGGGGACTTGGGCCCGGGTTCGAGGGTCGGCGAGGCGGGGCGGGCTCGGGGAGCGGCCCGGCAGGTCCGACGAGGAGGGCAGGGAGTGTAGTGGAGGCCGGCGAGGAGCGGGGGGCGCCAAAGGGGGTCCTCGCCGCCGGTCGGGACGCAGGGCGCGAGCGGGGACGCGGGCCCCGGAGCCTGGACCGAGGGCCAGTGACCGAGGGCCAGTGATCGAGGACCCGTGATCGAGGACCCCGGACCGGGCGACCGTCGGGGCGCGCTAGCCCCCCGACCGGACGTCCCGCACGTGGGCCACCGCCAGGTGCCGGGTCCGGCCCTCGCCCTCGACCCGCAGGCCGAGCTCGGGGTGGAGCCCCGTCCAGCGCCCGCGGACCTCCCGCTCGGCCCCCTGCACGGTGACCGGTGCGCCCGCGAGGGCGCACCGCAGGAAGAAGGCCTCGTAGAGGCCGCCGGGGTCCTCGAGCACCTCCCGGGTCCGCCGCTCGAGGGCCTCGACGAGGGCGTCCTCGACCTCGCGCAGGGAAGGCGCGTCGCAGAGCTGGGCGAGGGCGGCCACGTCGCGCTCCGCTCGGAGGGCCTCCGACGGCCCGGGGCCGCCCACGTTGACGCCGATCCCCAGCACGAAGGTGGCGGGCCCCTCAGCCCGCAGCCCCCGCGACTCCGCCAGCACGCCCGCCACCTTGGCGCCGCCGGGGGTGGTCACGTCGTTGGGCCACTTGATGACGACCTCCGCCCCGGCGGCGGTGGCGACGTCGTGGACCGCGAGGCCCCCGGCGAGGGTCCATGCTCCGGCCGGCGGCATGCGGTCGGAGCGGAGGACCACGCTCAGGTAGAGGCCCCCCGGCCCGCTCTCCCAGGTGCGTCCCCGGGTGCCCCGGCCGGCGCTCTGCTCGGTCGCGAGGAAGACGTCGCCGTGTCGCGCCGTCCCCGCCTCCACGGCGGCGAAGGCGAGGTCGTTGGTGGAGGGGACGACCCCGTGGCGCAGGCGCCTCCATCCCGGAGCGGACACGGCGGCTCCCCTCAGTCCCGGGTGGGCGGTTGGGCGGGGGTTGGGGGGGGCGCGGGGGCCCCGGCGGCGGCCTGCGGCGGCCAGAGCTCGCTGGCGAGGCCGATGGGGATGCCGTAGCCGATGGTGTAGACGGCGGTCTGGTCCGGGAGGGCCTGCACGCTGACCACGACGCCGACCACGCGACCTGAGGTGTCGGTGATGGGGCCGCCGCTGTTCCCGGGGTGCACGCCGGCGTCGACCTGGATCTGGTCCCCGACCTTGCGCGAGAGGATCCCCCGGAAGATGGAGGAGATCACCGTCTCGCCCTCCTGCACCGCGAGGAACCCGAGGGGGAAGCCCACGAGGAAGATGTCGCTGCCGGGCTGGGGCAGCGCCGCCTCCGTGGAGAAGTCCTCCAGGACCGGCATCCCGTCGAAGGGGTCGATCTTCAGCAGCGCGAGGTCGACCCCGCGCTCGCTCGAGGAGTGCACCCGGGCGGTGTGGCGGTCGGAGCGGTCGGAGAAGACGACCTTGAGGTCGACCACCTGCTCGAGCAGGGGCGTCCCGCGGATCGCCCGCAGGAGCTCGTTGTCGGGGGGGCCGACCACGTGGGCGTTCGTGAGGATCCAGCCTTCGTCGTCGACGCAGAACCCGGACCCCGTGGACTCCAGGACGAACTCCTCGCCGCGGCCCTCGAAGTTCGGCTCGGCGGCGGGCCCCTCGCCGTCGAGGAAGAGCAGCTCGCCCGTCTCGACGTTCCGGATCCGCACCTCGTTCTCGATCAGGACGACCGACTGGCGCACGCCCGCCATCCCGCTCAGCCTGGCCTGGGCCTGGTTCACGGGGTCCATCAGGTCCACGCGCCGGCGGGCCTCCTGCAGCTCCTCCCGGGTCGCGTCCAGGTCCGCCCGCGCCGTGTCCAGGTCCCGGGCGACGCGCTCGAGGAGGCCCTGCTCCCCGCCGCTGCGCTCCAGCTCCGCCACCCGCAGGCGGAGCCGCTCCTCCTCCGCGGCCCGGGCGGCCACGGAGGCCTCGAGGTCCCTGGCGCGTTCCAGGAGGCTGCCCTCCAGGGACCGGAGGGTGGCGAGCCGCGCCTCCGATCGGTCGAGCTCCTCCCGGGCGCGGTCCCGCTCGCGCTGGTCGAGGGCGGCGATCTGGCCGTAGGCGTCGGCCAGCTGCTCCTCGTACTGGCGGGTGCGCGCCTCGAGCTCGCCCTTCATCTCGTCGGCGCTCCGGCGTGACTCCCAGAGCACCCACGCGATGGCCGCCACGAGCAGCGCGACGAGGGCGCCGAGCCGCAGGCGGCTCGCGCGGGCGCCG
This sequence comes from Planctomycetota bacterium, assembly GCA_050049155.1. GTDB lineage: Bacteria > Planctomycetota > UBA1135 > UBA1135 > Saltatorellus. Next base: position 4,887 of record JASFWR010000280.1, read on the forward strand.
CGCTCGACCATCTCCTCGACCTCTCCGGCGTTGGGCCGCAGGGCCTCCCGCGAGACGAACACGGTGTCCGTCAGCTCGCGGCCGCCGACCACGAGGAACTTGGGGCCGACGCTCCCGAGCCGCACGACGTCACCGAGCGCAAGTCGGGTCGCCCCGGCGATCGCCTCGCCGTT
>JASFWR010000037.1:0-15386 GCA_050049155.1 Planctomycetota bacterium
ACCGCGAACGCCCAGCCGCCCAGGGCCGCGCGGATGCCGTCCCGCTCCGCCTCCAGCTCGGCCCGGCTGGGCCCCTCGTCGGCGGCCGGCTCGGCGTCCGCGGTGTCCCCGGAGGAAGCGTCCGCGGGAGCCTCCTCGGGCAGCAGCTCCGCCCGGACGCGCGCCCAGGTCACCATGCGCTCGGCGTCCTCCTCGTCGGCCACCTTCATGGTGTCCACCTCGACCCGCAGGCCGTCGTCGGTGGTGAAGGTGGCCGTGGTCACGATCTCCTCGGGCCACTGAAGGCTGTCCTCGCGGCGAACGTCGTCGAAGCGGACGCGCTGGAGCGCGCCGATGAGCGGCGCGGTGCCCGAGGGGGTCTTCGGCTGCATGCCCTCGGGGAGGTCCCGGACGACCATCTCGTTCTGCCCCATGTCCTCGCGCACGGCGACGACCTCGTCGCCGTCGGGGTGCGAGATGGTGGCGGAGCGGATCCGCGCGCGGTCCACGTCCAGGAACTCCTGGTTCACCCAGCCGAGGGTGCGGCCGTCCACGCGCAGGTTGCCGGCGGCGAGGTACGTCTGGTCCCCCTCGCCCGGGAGCGCGTAGTACTGGGCGTCGGGGCGCACGCCGAGCTGGGCCGCGCCGGGGTCCGCCTTGCTCGTGCGCTGCTTGCCGATCAGCACGGTCTCGATGACGCCGCCGTCCCCGTCCACGAGGGTCACCCGCGTGGAGACGGCGCCCTCGTCGGTGGGGGCCGTGAGCCCGAGGCGGCCGTGCCGCTCCGGGTTGGCGGTCTTGGCCTCGAGGCGCCGCGCGTCCCGCAGGTCCAGCAGCAGCGTGCGGACCTTGGACCCGTCGGCGGGGTAGCCGGAGGCCTCGGCCAGCACCCAGCCGTCCCCCTCGGCCCGCAGGGTCGCGGGCCCGGCGGGGCTCTCGATCCGGAGCTCGCGCACGTCGTTGACCCGCTCCTTCAGCGCGGGCAGCAGCGGGGCCGCCGTGGAGGCGGGCCGCGTGTCGTCGGCGCGGCCGGACTGCAGGCTCGCGGTCAGGGCGACGGCGCCGACGGTGGCGGCGCCGAGGATGAGGATCGTCTTCTGGTTCACGAGGTGGCTCCTCCGCTGCGCGCGCCGGCGCGCCCCATGCGGACGCTGAGGACGAGGGCCGCGATGATCGCGGGGACGAGGAAGATGTTCAGGAGCTTGAGGCGCGTGCCGAGGGCGTCGATCTCGGCCCGCAGCTCGCGCTTCACCTCCCGGAGCTTGCGGCGGGTCTCCACCTGCTCGGCCCGGAAGGACTGGATCTGCTCCTCCTGCTCCGGGGAGAGGATGAGCGCGCTGGACGGGTCCTTGTCCCGCTGCAGCTCGTCGAGGCGTGCCTGGGTGTCGGCGAGCTTGGCCTCGAGCTCCAGCTCCTCGGCGCGGAAGCGCTCCTCGGCCGCCATCATCAGCTCCTCCTTGCGGGTGAAGGGGCGGCTGAACTCGGCCCGGCTCCGCAGGCTGATGAGGTCGCTGCTGCCGGAGAGGTTCTCCAGCGCGCTCACCAGCAGGGAGGCGTTGTCCACCTGGGGCTGGAGCCGGACGTTGCCGAAGATGTCCCGCATGGGCGTCGCCCAGACGGAGTCCTGGAGCATGTCGGCGTCCGCGAACACGAGGGCGTTGAAGGGCGCGGACGAGGTCGCGAGGTGGTCCCCCTCCTCGGCGGGCGCCTCGCCCTCCTCGGTCGGCTCCTCCGCGGCGCCGGGCGGCCCGTCGGGGAAGGCGGTGCGGACGTCGCCGCTGACCCGCACGGCCACGGCCGCCTCGGGGGCGTTCGGCAGGAACGAGTCCGCGACCACCTGCGGGTCGAGGGGCCCCATGAGGGTGATGGTGTCGACGGTGCCGCCGCCGTCGGCGGTGGTGGTGACGAGGGTCTCGACCCTGACGCCCTCGGGGGCGTCGTCCGCGCGGGAGAGGGCGCCCGGCAGGAAGAACCGCAGCTTGGTCAGCGGGGAGGTGAGGATGTCGTCCCCGTCGATGGTCTCGTCGGTGACGCCGAAGGCGAGGGGCATCTTCACGGGCTCGTTCGCCTGGTTCCGCACCGCGAGCCCGCCGATGGCGTCGCCGACGACGCGCCCGGGCTGCAGGGCCACGCCCCAGGCCAGCAGCAGCTGGTCGATCCCCGAGTCGCTGGTGTTGTTCAGCGCCGCCATGGGGTCGTTGGACTGGCGAGCGGGGTCGAAGAAGCAGAAGGGGTCGACGAAGGCGACCACCTTCCCGCCGCGCAGGGCGAACTGGTCGATGGCGTAGCTGCCCGCGGGGGTGAGGCCCTTGGGGTGGACGAGCAGCAGCAGGTCGATCTCGTCGTCGATCTCCGTGAGCGAGGCCGGGGCCAGGTCGCGGACCTCGTAGCGGCGCTCGACGAGGTCGAGGATGGGCCACGGCGGGAGCTGCTGGGGCGGCTGGCCGGGCTGGGTGGCGGGCTGGGAGCCGCCCCGGAGGGGCAGGGAGCTCACGAGGCCCACGACGGGGAGCTCGGGGTTCTCGAGCCGGTCGATCATCTCCGTCAGCTCGTACTCCAGGAAGCTCTCGCGCCTGGGGTCGAGGACCGGGAGGACCTCCTCGTCGTCCACGCTGTTGGTGCCGACGATGCCCATGTAGAGCCGGTCGCCCTCCTGGTTCGCGATGCGCCCCTGGATGCCGTACCCCACGGCGAGCTCCTCGGCCTCGGAGTAGGGCTCGGGCTCGATGACCTCGAGGTCGAGCATGCCGCCGGCGATGGCCACGTACTCCTCCAGCATCTCCCGCACCCGCTCGCCGTAGCTGAGGATGGGCGGGGCGTCGCTGGCGACGGACTTGGCGAAGAAGAACCGCAGGGTGATGGGCTCCTCGAGGCCGCGCAGGATGTTGCGGGTCCCGTCGGAGAGGGTGTAGAGCCGCTGCTCGGTGAGGTCCGCTCGGACGCCGCGCAAGAGCGGGCCCGTGAGCAGGTTCAGCGCCAGGAACAGGGCCGCCGCGAGGAGCAGCCCGACGGTGGTGTTGCGTGAGTTCATCGTTCGTCAGTCCGCTTTCTTGAGGTCCACGATGACGGCGCTCCCGAAGAGGAAGAGCGCGATGACCGAGATGAAGTAGAGCACGTCCCGCGCGTCGACCACGCCGCGGGTGATGGCGTCGAAGTGGTCGAGGAAGGAGAGGTTCCGGATGGAGGCGACGAGCCACTCCGGCGCCCAGCCGCCCAGGGCGTCCGTGACCGCGGGGAAGCCCGCGAGGATGAAGAGCAGCGACGCGGTGAAGGTCAGGACGAAGGCGCTGACCTGGTTCTTGGTGAGGGCCGACAGGGCCGAGCCCACGGCGAGGAAGCCGCCGGCCATCAGGAAGCTGCCGAGGTAGCTCGCCAGGATCACCCCGTTGTCGGGCTCGCCGAGGTAGTTCACGGTCCACCAGTTGGTGGCGGTGAGCACGAGGCCGAGGCCCGTGAAGGCCCAGGCCGCCAGGAACTTGCCCAGCACCGCGCCCCCGGTGGAGATCGGGAGCGTCATCAGCAGCTCGATGGTCCCCGACCGGCGCTCCTCCGCCCAGAGGCGCATGGAGAGCGCCGGGATGAGCGCGAGGTACAGCCAGGGGTGGAACGTGAAGAAGCCGCGCAGGTCGGCCTGCTCCATGTCGTAGTAGCCGCCCAGCTGCCAGGTGAACACGCCGGCCAGGATCAGGAAGATCACCAGGAAGACGTAGGCGACGGGGGTGCCGAAGTAGCCGCTGAGCTCCCTCCGGAAGACGGTCATGGTCCCGCGCATGTCAGGCACCTCCCCCGGCGCGCTCGCCGGTGGTCACGGTTCGGAAGACGTCGTCCATGTGCCCGCGGTCCACCGCCAGGCTCAGGAGGTCCCAGGGGGCCTCGGCCGCGACGCGCTGCACGTGCTCGAGGAGCGCGGCCTCGCCGGCGGGGAAGACGTGGAAGCGGACCTCGCCCGCGACCTCGGAGTGCTCGCCCGCGTGGGACACGCAGTCCAGGCCCTCGAGGGCCGACTGCGCCGCCGCGGCGTGCTCGGCCGCGACTGCGACCTCCACCGCGCCCGCGTAGCGCGAGCGGCCGCGGAGCTCGGCGGGGGTCCCGTCGAACTTGATGCGCCCGTCCGCCACGATCATCGCGCGGGAGCAGACCGCCTCGACCTCCTCCAGGATGTGGGTCGACAGGACGATGACCTTGCCGGCCGACATGGAGCGGATCAGCTCCCGGACCTCGTGCTTCTGGTTCGGGTCGAGGCCGTCGGTGGGCTCGTCGAGGACGAGCACCTCGGGGTCGTGCAGGATCGCCAGGGCGAGGCCGACCCGGCGCTTGAAGCCCTTGGACAGGGTCTCGATGCGCTGGCCCATCACCGCGTTCAGGTGCACGAGCTCGCACACCTCGTCGATGCGCCGGTCGAGCTCGGCCCCGGACATGCCCCGCGCCTGCCCCACGAAGCGCAGCATCGTGCGCGGGTTCATGTCGGGGTACAGGGGCGCGCCCTCCGGCAGGTAGCCGATGCACGCCTGGGCGCTGGCCGGGTCGCTGAGGACGTCGTGGCCGCAGACCTGGATGGCGCCGGAGGTCGGGGTGAGGAAGCCGGTCACCATCTTCATGGTGGTGGACTTGCCGGCGCCGTTCGGGCCCAGGAAGCCGAGGACCTCTCCGGGCTGGACCCGGAAGCTGAGGTCGTCGACCGCCGTGATGGCGCCGAACCGCTTGGTCAGGCTCTGGATCTCGATCATGACAGAGGGAGATGTGACAGAGGGAGATGTGGCAGAGGGGGAGTGGGGGCTGTGGGCCGAGGGGCCTTCGAGGCCGCCGGGCGGCCTCGTTACGCGGCGAACGCGCGGGGTGTTGGTGGCCGTTCGAGGTCTCGCGGGGTGCACCCGGCGGCCCGGTGAGGGGCTCCCGGAGCCCTCCCCGAGCCCCCTGGGGCGCTCTGGCAGGCAGATGGGATATCCGAGACGGGCGGACCGGGCAAGGGGGCGCCGATCCCCCGATCCCCTTCAGGTGCCCTGGAGCGCGCGGCCGATAGGCGTGGTATGCGCGCTCCCCACCGAGCCGAGGTCACCGTTCCCTCCTTCCCCGACGCCGCGCGGGGGTGGGTCGAGGAGGTGAGCGTGGACCCGACCGGGCTCCGGCTCGTGGTCCGCTACCCGGCGGGCGAGGCTCCCGTCCTCGCCGTGGGGCGGTCGGGGGAGCTGCGCGTCCGCCACGAGGCCTCCGGACAGGACGTGGTCGTCATGGGGAAGGTCACCGTGCGGCACGAGTGCGAGCGCGGCCGGCTCTACCACTTCGTCCTGGGGGAGCGCTCGAGGCAGAAGCTGGCGCCGATCCTCGAGCCCCGGCGCGCCGACCGCGTCGTGGTGGACGACGACCTGCGTGCCCGGATCGCGTTCGACGGCGGTGCCCCCGGCGTGGTGGAGGGCGGCGCGCTGGAGGGCCGCGTGCTGGACCTCTCCCGGGCCGGGGCCTGCGTGGAGCTCCCCTGGGAGGGCGAGGCGCTCCTCGCGGAGCACGTCCGGACGGTGCTGACCCTCGAGCTGGAGGGCGGCCCGGTGGTGCTCGAGGCCTCGATCCAGAGCCGGCGGCTGGTCCCCGGAGCGATCCAGCTGGGGCTCGCGCTCCGCGCGCCCTCGGCGGAGGACCCCGCGGGGGCCATGGCCCGGCTCCTGGACGAGGTGGAGCGCCGGTCGCGCCGCCGGAGGGACGCCGGCGCCCGGAGTCGCCGGAGCGCCTGAGCCGTCGAGCGGCCCGATCCGCCATCGGAGGCCAGCGGGGCCTCCTGGGGCCCTCGAGGGGGACCTCGCGCCCCGGTCCTTGAACTGGGCCAGGCCCTCTTGGCACCTTTCTGCTGCGCGACGAGGCCCGGGTACGCGGACCCTGGCCCCGACCCTGCGCGGAGGGGGAGATGTTCGGTCGAATCAAACAACGTGAGCGGAAGGCCGCGGAGGCGCTCGCCGCCGAGGTCAAGGCCCAGCGTGAGGCGACGCTCGAGCTCGTCGAGCGCTACGAGCAGCGGACGCGCAAGACCGTCCAGGCCATCGAGGCCGCCAGCAAGGCGCGGGAGCAGCGCGACGAGTACCGCCGGGTCCTCGCCGCGGCGATCGCCAACGAGCGTCGGCAGGAGATCCACGTCGCCGGGCTGGAGTCGGAGCTCAAGGAGCTGAAGGAGGGGGTCCTCGCCGAGGCTCGGGCGCGCGGCGCCGCGGAGGCCGCCGAGACCGCGGCGCGTGCACGGGTCGCGGAGCTCGAGGCCGAGCTCCGCGAGGCCGCCGCCTGCGCGGAGCGCGCCCGCGGGGACGCGGCCGACCGCGCCTGGGCGGAGCGCGAGGCCGCGCGGGCCGAGATGGTCCAGCTCGTCGCGCGGACCCGCGAGGACGCGGCGACGCTCACCTCCGAGGTCCGGCGGGTCCTGTCCTGGCTGGGGGCGAAGCCCCGGGACGCCAGCGGCGCGCCGGTGGAGGACCCCGCTGCGGTCTCCGTCCACCGGCAGCGCGGCCGGCTCCTGGCCGGGCTCGCTGCGGCGTCGGTGCTGACGGGCCTGGCCCTCGTGCCCATGGCCCTGCTCGCCGCCGTGGACGCGGAGCGCGCGGCCTACGTCCACCTGGCCTCCGGGCTCTCGCCCGTCCAGCTGCTGCTCTCGGTGGTGGCCGCCTTCGGCCTCGCGCTCTTCCTGTACGGGAAGGCGCTCCGCGACCTTCGACCCGCCGAGGGCGCGCCCGCCTCGGGCGGCTCGCCCTCCGATGGAGCGGCGAGCGCGGTCGAGTCGGGGGGGGAGCCGAGCGGAGGCGAAGCGTCCCCCGGCCCAGAGTCTGCAGGCCCAGAGTCTGCAGGCCCAGAGTCGGCAGGCTCCGAGTCGGCAGGCTCCGAGTCTGTGGGCTCCGAGTCCGAGGAGGAGCCAGAGCCGAGCGGGGTGAGCGAGCCGAACGGGGAGAGCGAGGCTCCCGAAGGCGAGGTGGACGACGTCATCCCCGGCCCGCCTCCCTCGGCGGCGGGAGGGACCGACGGCGAGGGTGACGGTGACAGCGAGGCGCCGGCCGCTGCTGGCGACGCGGGCGCGGAGGAGCGCGACCGCCTGAGCTGAGCTCGGACGCCGGGAGGGGGGCATCTGCTCCTTTCCTGCAGTGGACGCAGCTGTGGACCCGGCAGTGAGCGCAGCGATGGGTCTGGCGCCGGGCCCGTCACCACCGGGGGGGCTCGCCAGTGACTCTTGAGGGGCAGCCCCGGGGAGGCGCGGAGGCACCCGGCGGCGCGCGGTCCGGACCTGCCGGCGTGGGCTTACACTGCGCCCATGCGCCTGAAGACCAAGCCCCTCCTGCTCGCCCTCCAGGCCAGCCTGCTCACCGGACTCCTCCCGGGCCTCGCGACCGGCCAGATCACCAGGGCCACGGTGCCCCAGCCCCCGGGCTCGCTGCTGCCCCTCGTCGAGTCCGTGCCGGACGGCGGGAGCCCCACCTGGCCCCGGACGGTGGCGGAGTCCAGCGGGTTCACCCGGAGCTCGACCACGGCGGAGGTGATCGCCTTCCTGGAGTCGCTCGACCCCCTCCCGCGCGGCGGCTGGCTCCAGCGCCGCGTCATCGGCCGGACCACCGAGGGGCGGGACCTGGTCGCGGTCACGGTGACCGCGCCGGGGTCGGCCGAGGAGGTGGCGGCGCGGCCCGCGGTCCTGGTGAACGCCAACATCCACGGTGGCGAGATCGAGGGGAAGGTGGCGGTCCAGCTCCTGCTCCGCGAGTTCGCCGTGGGGTACCACCGCCACCTGGCCGAGCGGCTCCGGCTGACCTTCGTGCCGGTCTACAACGCCGACGGTAACGACCGCATCGCGCGCACCAACCGGGTCACCCAGAACGGGCCCGACGAGGGCGTGGGGGAGCGGCCGAACGCCATGGGCCTCGACCTGAACCGGGACTTCGTCAAGGTCGAGTCCCCGGAGGCGAGGGCGCTGACCGGGCTCGTGAACGAGCTTCGCCCTATCGCGTTCATGGACCTGCACACCACGAACGGCTCCTACCACGGCTACGACCTGACCTACTCACCCAGCCTCTCGCCCAACGCGAACCCGGCGCTCGACGCCTACGTGCGAGGCGCGCTGCTCCCCCGGGTGCGCGAGCGCCTGCGCCTCGCGCGCTTCGAGGTCTTCGACTACGGCAACTTCGAGTACCCGCCCCGCAAGCGCGGGTCCCGCGGCGACCGCGGCGACCCCGTGGCCTGGTCCACCTACGACTCGCGGCCGCGCTTCGGGACCAACCTGATGGGGCTGCGGGACACGGTCTCGATCCTGTCGGAGGCCTACAGCTACCTGCCGTACCGCCGCCGGGTGGAGGCCACCTACGCCTTCACCTTCGCGAGCCTGCAGCGCATCGCGGAGGACCGGGAGGCCATCCAGGAGCGGATCGAGGCCTCGCGGGCGGGGCGGGTCGACGCGAACGGTGAGGTCACATGGATGCTCGGCGTGGACTGCGAGCTCGCGCCGGGGCGCCAGCTCCCCGTCCGCGTGAGCGCGATCGACACGGTCGAGGTGGACCTCGACCCGGAGAAGCGCGGGATGCAGGCGGGGACCCGCCGCGTCGCGCGGGGCCCCGAGTCCGTGCGCGTGGTGGAGATGGAGGTCCGGGACCGCTTCCAGCCGACGCGGATGGCCGAGGTGGGCCGCTGCTTCGTGCTGACGGACCCTCCGCAGGCGGTGCTCGAGGCGCTCCGCGTTCACCTCGGCGCAGGGTCTGTATCCGGGTCCGATGCCGCGTCCGAGGCAGGGTCCGATGCCGTGGCAGGGCTGCGCGTCCTCGCGGAGGACGTGGAGCTGGACCTCCGGCGCTTCACCGTGACCTCGGCCGCCCGCGCGACGCGGCCGTTCCAGGGGCACCGCGAGGTGTCCGTGGAGGGGGAGTGGAGCACCCGTCGGACGAGGGTGCTCGCCGGCTCGCTGCTGGTGCCCTGCACCCCGCTCACGGCGCACCTCCTGCACCCGGAGAGCGACGACTCCCTGACCACGTGGAACTTCTTCGACGCGGCGCTCTTCGAGGGGACGCCCGAGGACGGCTGGTCCGGCGCGCCCCGCGAGGGGGCGCTGCACCCGGTGGCGATCAGCCCGGTGGAGCTCGGCGGCCCCCTCGTACCCGGCGCCTCGGGGCGATGAGCCCGCCCGCCCGGTGATCCGCCGGGATCCCGAGCCAGGGAGGGGGGGTGGCACGCCCGCCTGGATTCGAACCAGGGACCGTCCGCTTAGAAGGCGGGTGCTCTATCCAACTGAGCTACGGGCGCAGGTGGTCGGGGTGACTGGACTCGAACCAGCGACTCGTAGCACCCAAAGCTACGCCTCTACCAACTGAGGTACACCCCGACGCTCAGGGAGGTTAGCCCAACGGCGCTCGGGGGCACAGGCCCGCGCTTCGGCATCGGGGGAGGCGAGCGCCATGGCCTCGGGGGAGAGCGCGTCAGCGGCAGGGGGGACGGAGCGGGCGGCCGCCGCGGCGGCTCACCGGGGGAGGGCGTGGCCCCTGGGAGGAGGGGCGGCTACCATGCCGGGCCGAGCGAACCTCCTCCCCCTCGGCTCCCTCCTTCACAACCACCGACGCGCCCCATGTCCGACGCCCCTGATTCCATGAAGGTCCTCGTGATCGGCTCCGGAGGGCGCGAGCACGCGCTCTGCTGGAAGATCGCCCAGTCGCCCATGGTCACCGAGGTGATCTGCGCGCCGGGGAACGCCGGGATCCGCGAGGTGGCGCGGATCGCCGCGGTGGGCGCGGGCGACCTCGACGGGCTGATGGCCCTCGCCGAGGCCGAGCGGCCCGGCCTCGTGGTCATCGGTCCGGAGGACCCGCTCGCCGCGGGGCTCGCCGACCGCATGCGGGACGCCGGCTTCCGGGTGTTCGGACCTGGCGCGGAGGGCGCACGGCTCGAGGCCTCGAAGGCGTTCTCCAAGGACCTGATCGAGCGGCACCGGATCCCCACGGCCACGGCCCGGAGCTTCGACCGCTCGGGCCAGGCCAAGGGCTACCTCGAGGGCTGCACGGCCTGGCCGCAGGTGGTCAAGGCCGACGGGCTCGCGGCGGGCAAGGGCGTGTACATCTGCCAGGACCTCGCCGAGGCCAAGGTGGCGGTGGACGCGATCATGGAGGAGGGGCGCCACGGGGAGGCGGGCGCCCAGATCCTGATCGAGGAGTTCCTCGTGGGTGAGGAGGCGAGCGTCTTCGCCATCACGGACGGCGACGCCGTGCTGGTGCTCGAGCCCGTGCAGGACCACAAGCAGGTCGGCGACGGGGACACGGGGCCGAACACGGGGGGCATGGGCGTCTACTCCCCGGTTCCCGAGCTCAGCAAGCGCATCTACAAGCAGATCGAGCAGCACGTCCTGCTGCCGTCGATCCACATGCTCCGCCGCGAGCAGATCCCCTTCCGGGGTGTCCTCTTCATCGGGCTGATGCTCACCGAGGGTGGCCCCCGGGTCATCGAGTACAACGTCCGCTTCGGCGACCCCGAGTGTCAGGCGCTGATGCGCCGGCTGAAGAGCGACATCGTCCCGATCCTCATCGCCACCGCCGACGGCACCCTCTCGGAGATCGAGAGCCCGGAGTGGGACGGGGACACCTGCGTCGGCGTGGTCGCGGCGGCGGAGGGCTACCCCGAGTCCCCGAGGAAGGGGGACGAGATCACGGGGCTCGAGGCCGCGGCCGAGGTGGAGGGCGTGGAGGTGTTCCACGCGGGCACCAAGCTCTCGCGCAACCTCGACGGCGAGGAGGAGGTGGTCACCAGCGGCGGCCGGGTCCTCACCATCACGGCGAGCGCCCCGACCGCGGACCTCGCCCGGGAGCGGGCCTACGAGGCCTACGGGCGGATCCGCTACGACGGCAAGTTCTGCCGGACCGACATCGGCCGGCGCCGCGAGGCCCGCAAGGAGGCCGCCTCCCGGGCGTGAGCAGGCGCCCCGCCGGGCGCGGCCCGCGCCTCGGCGTGGGGATCTGCGCGCTGAACGAGGAGGAGGGGCTCGGGCGGCTGCTCCCGCGGCTCCTTGGAGAGGGCGTCGACGGCGGGGATCCGGCGCGCCTCCCGGACCTCGCCGACCGGGTCGTGGTGGCCGACGGCGGCTCCACGGACGGGACGCTCGAGGTCGTGCGCGCCTCCGGCGCCACCCTGGTGGAGGGCGCGCGGGGCCGCGGGGCGCAGCTGGCCGCCGCGGGTGCGCGGCTGCTGGAGGACGGGGCCGAGGTGCTCCTCTTCCTGCACGCCGACTGCCTGCCCGGCCCGGGCGCCCTCGACGCGGTCCGGCGGGCGTTCGAGCGGTCGGACCTCGTGGCGGCCGGCATGGCCCAACGCGTGGCCGCGGAGGGGCGGGCCTATCGCTGGATCGAGGCGGCGGCGGACGCCCGCGTGCGCAGGGGGATGGTCTTCGGGGACTCGGGCCTCGCGGTGCGGGCCGCGGCTTACCGGTCCGTGGGGGGCTTCGAGCCCCAGCCGCTGTTCGAGGACGTCCGCATCTCCAGGCGCCTCCGCCGGCTGGGAGCGGTCCGGCTGGTGGAGGGGGCGCCCCTCGCGGTCTCGGCCCGGCGATGGGAGGACGAGGGGGTCTTGCGGTGCACGGTCCGAAACTGGATCCTCAGGACGCTGCACGCGCTGGGCGTCCCGCCCCGGACGCTCGTGAGGCTGTACCGACCGTTCCGCGGTCGGCCGCGCCCGTGACGGCGGCGCCCTTCCCCGGGCCGGCACGCCGACCACCCCTCGAACCGCACACGACCCACCCATGGACCAGAGCGCCATCGAACGCCGCTTCGAGGAGTTCCTCCGGCAGGAGAGCCTGAAGATGACGCCCCAGCGGCGGCGCATCTTCGACAAGGCGTTCGAGGTCCACGACCACTTCAGCGTCGAGACCATGTACGAGTGGCTGAAGGCTGAGGCGGGCCCGCCCGTCTCCCGGGCGACGGTCTACCGGACGCTGGAGGTGTTGGAGCGCGGGGGCTTCATCGAGGCCGTGGAGACCGGGCGCGGCGAGGTGGTCTACGAGCACGTGCTCGGCCACGAGCACCACGACCACATGGTCTGCGTCCTCTGCAAGCGCATCGAGGAGTTCCAGGACGAGGAGATCGAGAAGCTCCAGCGCAAGAACGCGGAGCGCCTCGGCTTCGTCATGACGGGGCACATGCTCCGCCTCTCGGGGATCTGCGGCAGCTGCGCCGACGAGCTCCGTGAGGACGGCCGGCTCGACGAGGAGATCGAGCGCCTGGGCTGACCCCGCGGCCGGGCTCCGCCCTGTGGAGCGGCCGAAGGGACCGTGCGGCTCCTGGGACCTCCGCCCGAGTGCTGGAGATCCCGAGTGCTGGAGCTCCGGAGCTCTGGCGCAGCGGATGGGTCACCACCGGCGGGCTCGTGCGCCCGGTGGCGCCGGCGCTCAGTTCAGGTCGCGCTCGATGCTGCCGAGCACCGTGTTCGCGATCTCGTCGTTGTAGACGAGGTAGCGCTTGGCGGCGACCCGGAGCCGGCTCTGGGTGGAGTCGTAGGTCTCCACCTGGACGGTGACCAGGGCGCTGTCCACGTAGGTCTGGATGGTCCGCAGGTCCTCGTCCACCTCGATGAGGTCCGAGGTCATGCGGGACATGGTGTCCTTCGCGTAGGCCCAGACGTGCTCGGCGGGGTACGCGACGATGCTCGTCTGCGCGTTGTCGACGAACTCGTCGTTGATGATGATGGCCGTGCCGATCACCGCGACGGGGGCGCAGGAGGGCAGGGCCGCCGCGCCGAGGAGTCCGAGGAGGGCGGCCGCGGCCGCCGGGGGAGTGATGCGCCTCATGATGAAGGCGACTATAGGGAAGCGGCCATGGCCGATTCCACCAGCGCCCGGTAGAAGGCGAGCCCCTCGCCCTCGGTCCGACCGGCCGGCATGCGGGTCCAGGTGGGGTGGGCCCAGGGGTCCAGGTTGCGCTCCGGGTGGGGCATCAGCCCCAGCACGCGCCCCGTGGGGTCGCAGATCCCCGCCACGTCGCCCGCGGCGCCGTTGGGGTTGGCCGGGTAGCCGACCTCGCCGTCCCCCTCCGTGACGTAGGTGAGGGCGACCTGGCCGGCCGCGCGGAGCCGCTCCAGGGCCTCGGCGTCCTTGACCGCGAAGCGCCCCTCGCCGTGGGCCACGGGGCAGGGCATGCGCTCCCCGGCCGTGAGCCAGGTGCAGCGGCTCTCCTGGGCCTCCAGGGTCACCCAGCGGCACTCGTAGTGGTTCGACGCGTTGGCGAACAGGGCCACGGAGCGCTCGTTGGGGGCCGCGTCCGGCTCGAAGAGGCCGGACTCCACCAGCACCTGGAAGCCGTTGCAGACCCCGAGGATCAGGCCCCCGCGGTCCACGTGGGCGCGCAGGGCCTCGCCCAGGTCGTTGCGGAGCGAGGCGCCCCACACCCGGCCGGCTGCGAGGTCGTCGCCGTAGCTGAAGCCGCCGGCGAACACGAGGACCCCGTAGCCGTCGAGCCGCCCGGGCTCGCGCACGGCCACGTCGCTCCGGAGCAGGTCGGCGTCGGCGCCGCCCATCCTCAGGGCCCTGAGGGTCTCGTCCTCGCAGTTCGTGCCCGGTCCGCGGAGGACGAGGGCCTTGGGTCGTGTCGCGGTGCTCGTCATGGTGGGGGCCCGCGGGCGCCTGGGCCCGCCGGGACCCAGATTCTGCGCTCTCGGCCCGGCCCATGCGAGCCCCAGCCCCCGGGTCGGAGCCTCCGATTCGGAGCGGGCGCCCCGGGTCGGAGCTGGAGCGGGTCGGAGCCGGAGCGGGTCAGGGCCGGAGCCCCCAGGTCAGAGCAGCAGGATGCGATCCGCGGCGGCGGCGAGGTCGTCGACCACCTCCACCTGGCGCCGTGCGCGCCCGGCCTGCTCCTCGCCCTTGCCGGTCCGCACCAGCAGCCCCATGGCGCCCACGAGCTCTCCCGCGCGCACGTCGCGCATGGAGTCGCCCACGCACCACGAGCGGTCCAGGTCGATCTGGAGCGCCGCCGCCGCCTCCAGGAGCATCCCCGGGCGGGGCTTGCGGCAGGAGCACTGGGCCCGATACCCGCTGCGCCCCTCCGTCGGGTGGTGGGGGCAGTACCGGATCCAGTCGAGGCGCACCCCCTCCGCCCCGAGGAGTTCCTCCAGGCGCCGGTGGATCTCCAGGAGCCGGTCCTCGTCGAACAGGCCCCGGGCCACGCCGCTCTGGTTCGTCACGACGCAGAGCAGGTACCCCGCCTCCTGGAGCCGGCGGAGCGCCGCGGCGGCGCCGGGCAGCAGCTCGAGGTCGTCGGGGTCCGAGAGGTAGTCGACCTCGCGGTTGATCGTCCCGTCCCGGTCGAGGAAGACGGCGGCTTGCTCGGTCAACGGCTCACCTGCCGCCGTCGCGGGAGCGCGTCATCTTCACGTGGATCCGGTTGGGCATCTCCCCGTCGCGGTTCTTGACGGGGAAGAAGAAGTCCTTCCCGCTCAGGAAGATGGGGAGCGGCCACGAGGTGAGGTTCGTGAAGCCGTCCATGTAGAACACCACGAGGTCGCGCTCGCCGATCTTCCACCTGCGGGTCTCCGTCTCGTAGCCCACCAGCTTGAACTCCACCTTGTGGGGCTCGTCGGGCAGCTGGATCCGGCACGGGGTCGAGTGCCCCGAACTCACGCCGTCGATGTACACCTCGGCCCCCGGGGGGCTCGAGTCGAGGACGATCGGGCGCCGCGCCGCGATGCACGCCGTGAAGAACGGGACGGCGGCGAGGAGGAGCAGGGTGCTCCGCGTCCGTCGCAGGAGAGGGTGAGCGGCCATGGGGAGATTCTGGATCGGGCCGGCGAGGAAGGCCAGCCATCATCCCATTCGGTAGCCGGGGCCCGCCGGCTTGACGAACTCCGCGAGTCTCCCTCAGGGACTTCTTTCGGAGTCCGCCCCAGGGCTCCTGCGGGGCGATCCGGCGGGACGAAGGGAACTTGGTCGGGAACCGGGCCAACTTGGGCTGGAACCGGCGGGCGCCTTCGCGATCATGACGCAGTCGATGGAACCGCACTCGACCCCCAGCCCCGCGGAGGACGCCGCGCCCGTCGCGGGCCCCGCGACGACCCACGGGAACGAACCCGCGCCGAGCCCCTCCACGGGTGCCCCCGCGGGCCGCGCCGGCGTCGGGCTCCTTGGGGCCGCGCTGCTCCTCGGGCTGCTGCGCTTCGTGCGCCTCGGGGAGTGGAGCCTCTGGTACGACGAGGTCCTCACCTGGGGCGACAGCCACCACTCCCCGGGAGGGCTCATCAACGCGGCCGGCTACTGGCTCGTCCGGCAGACGGTGGACCTGCTCGGGGGGCAGCCCACCGAGGCCAACCTCCGCCTCCTCCCCGCGATCGCGGGCTACCTGGCGATCCCGGCCACGTTCTGGGCCTTCCGCCCCCTGGCCGGCGGCCGCCGCGCAGGCCTCGCCGCCGTGCTCGTGGCCGCCAGCGTCTGGGAGATG
>JASFWR010000038.1:0-15367 GCA_050049155.1 Planctomycetota bacterium
TCATCATGGTCATGGGCTACGGGGTCATCGCGGTGCCGACCGGCATCGTCAGCGCCGAGATCGCGCGCGTCCCCCGTCGGGGCGCGGTGGGCGGGCAGGCCTGCGTCGAGTGCAGCTCCGAGAACCACCGCAAGGGCGCGCGCTTCTGCTCGGACTGCGGCGCGAGCCTCGAGGACTGACGGCCCCCAGGGTCCAGGCGAGCCAGGCCTCCCGCGAGCCAGATCCCCTGCGGGCGGGTTCCCAGCCGAGCCGGGCATGCACCGAGCCGGGTCCCAATCGAGGCAGGTCTCAGCCGAGCCAGGCCATGAGCCCCGCCTGGGCAAGGCCGATGGCCGCGCCGAGCACGCCGCCCAGCACCTCGATCGCGCGCAGCTCCCGAGAGGCCACCTCGACGATCAGGGACTCGAGCCGCTCTACCGGGAACGCGGCCACCTTGTCCTCGACGATGCGGTGCACGTCGAGGCCGGAGTCGAGCGCGTCCCGGAAGCCCTCGACCAGCACCTCCCGCTGCTCCATCACGCCGCGCACCGCCTCGGCCCGCAGGTCCCCGATCCGCTCGTCCGTGAGCATGGCCCCCACCAGCGGCAGGCGGCGGAACTCCGCCAGGCGGGGCTCGAGGCCTGCGGCGAAGGCCCGCTCGACCATCGGCTCCAGGTCCATCCCGTCGAGCACCGACTCCAGGTCCTCGGGGCGCAGCAGGTGATCCCCCACCACGGCGCCGATGCTGCGCGCGAGCTCCGGCTGTCGCCGGCCCACGAGCCCCTGGACGGTGAAGCCGAGGACCCGGCGCGGCCGGACGGGCCGGAAGATCATCCCCACGGCCAGCCGGTTGGTGCCGTAGCCGATCAGGCCGCCGACCGCGGGGAGGAGCAACCAGGGGAGGAGGGGGTCGGGCATGGCGACCAGACTACTTGGAGCGGGCCCCCGCGGTGATAGGATCGCGCCATGGAGCCGCCCGCCCCCGCCGTCTTCGTCCTCGGCGCCACCGGCTACGTGGGTCGGGCGGTGGTCGAGGCCGCGGCCCGCATGGAGGACGTCGCGCGGGTGGTCGCCCACGCGCGCCCGGGGTCGAGCTCCGCCTCGAGGCTGGAGCCCCTCGCCTGCGGGAAGGTGACCGTGGAGCGCTGCCCCCTCGAGCCGGCCGCGCTCCGGGCGGCGCTCGAGGCCGCGGCCCCCACTCACCTCCTGGTCTGCCACGGGACCACGGCGCGGCGCGGGAGGGCGGAGGGGATCGCCGACCCCTACGAGGCGGTGGACGTCGGCCTCACCCGCCTCATCGTGGAGGCCGCGCAGGTCCTCTCCCCCCCGCCCAGGGTCGTGTACCTCTCCGCGGTGGGCACCTCCGCCCGGGCCAGGGGGGCCTACCTCGCGGCCCGCTGGAGGGCGGAGGAGGCCGTCCGCGCCAGCGGCCTCCCCTTCACCATCTGCCGCGCGCCGCTGCTGGGCGGGCCGGATCGCGCGGAGGCGCGCCCCCTCGAGACGGTCGGGCGGCACCTCGGCGACCCCCTGCTCCGGGTCCTCGGCGCCCTCGGGCTGGGCCGCCTCCGGGACCGCTGGAGCTCCATGGACGCCTCGGAGGCGGCCGAGGGCCTGCTCCGCAGCGGTTTCCACTACATGACCATCAATCGTGTGGTGGAGAGCGACGAACTCCGGCGCGTCGGGGTCTATGAGAGGGAGCGCTGGACCCCCGAATCGCGCCGGGACACCGCGCGCCACTGACCCGCCGCTCCCCCCGCCTCCTCCCGATGTCCCGCTTCCACCCCACCCGCCGCCAGGAGGAGCCCGAGCGCGGCGCGCACACCCTGGAGGTCGTCGAGGGGACGGTCGTCGGGCTGCACGGGACCGACGTGTTCGTGGAGCTCGGCCCGCGCAAGCAGGGCGTCATCGGGCTCGAGGCCTTCGCGGGCTCGCCGCGCGTGGGCGAGGTGCACCGGTTCACCCTGCGGGGCCGGGAGGACGACCTCTGGATGCTCAACCTCCACAGCGACCGCACCCTCGTGGAGTGGGAGGAGCTGGAGGCAGGCAGCCTGACGTCCGCTCGCGTGCTCTCGAAGACCCACGACGGGTACCAGCTGAAGATCGGCCCGCTCCACGCCTACATGCCCTACTCGGCGTCGGGGGTCCGAAGGCCCAAGGACCGCGGGACCCTCCTGGGCCGCTCGGTCGTGGTCGAGGTCCTCGAGGTGGACGCGGACAAGCAGCGCGCCATCGTCTCCCGCAAGTCGGTCCTCAAGCTCCAGCGGGCGGGCGCCGCGCCGAGCGCGGTCGTCCCTGGCCAGACCGTCCAGGGCCGCGTCACGCGGATCGAGGCGTACGGCGTGTTAATCCGCCTCAGCCGCGGCCGCGAGGGCCTCTGCCACGTGACCAATCTCTCCGTGGACCGGGTCGACCACCCCGAGGAGGTGGTCCGGCTGGGCGAGGTGGTCGAGGCGCGCGTGCTCTACGTGCGGGCGGGCGGCAAGCGCATCGGGCTGGGCCTGAAGCAGCTCCAGGAGAGCCCCTGGGTCCGCCTGGAGCGCGAGCACTGGGAGGGGCAGGTCGCCTCCGTGGAGATCACGAGGGTCGGTCGGTTCGGGGCCGTCGCGCGCCTGTTCCCGGGCGCCGAGGGCGTCCTCCCGCTTTCGGAGTGCGGCGACCGGCGGCCGCCAGCGGGGCTGGCCCCGGGGGATCGGCTCTCGGCGCGGATCCTGGAGCTGGAGCCGGACGAGGAGCGCCTCGCGTTCTCCCTGCTGCATGCGAACGGCCAGCCGGTGGCCCACGACGAGGCCGAGTGCCTCGCGGACTTCGGCGCCGCGCGCGAGCTCCCCGCCGTGCGGGAGCTGCTGCCCGAGGGGGGCGCCGGGGCGGGCGCGGCCTCCACGAACCTGGGCGAGGTCCTCCGGAGGGCCCTCGCCCGGGGCGACGACGGCGCCTGAGGGGGCGCCGACGCCCGCCGGCGCGCTTTCCGGTAAGGCCCCAGCTAAACAGCAGGTCCGAATCGGCCCTGGGGCTCCGCGGGGCCGCTCCTGGAAATCCTTTCCAGCCCGCTCCCGCGTCGGAAGCCGCTGTTGGGCGCACGTCGGATCGCGTCTCGCCCGGCCCCGTCCCGATCGAGGACGGAGCGCCACTGGACCACAGTGGGAGGAACGCGGATGCCGATGACGGAGGGTAGCGACGCACCGCGCCCCCCGGCCACTCACTGCCAAGACGCCGACCCATGACCTGCCGCAACCTCCTTCGCTCCGCTCCCACGTCCCGCCGATCCCGCCGGGGCACCGCGCTCTTCGCCGTCATCCCGATCTCGATCCTGATGATGTCCGTCATGGTCGCGTTCGTGGGGACCGCCATCGAGACGAGCCGGAGCAGCATCACGGACATCGACACGTTCCGCGCCCGCGCGGCGGCCCAGAACACGGCCTCCATCGCGATCGCCGACCTCTGGTCCGAGTTCAACCGGGTCAGCAGCGAGTCGGACGTCGCGAGCTTCCAGGCCTTCCTGGACTCGAAGGGGATGACCTCGGGCGTGAGCGAGGCTGGCGCCGAGCTGCAGGTCGCCACCCCCACCCGCCTGGACCTCGTCGACTCGCTCTCCCTCTCCACCGACGACCTCGGCCGCGAGACGATGCAGGACGTGAAGATCGACCGGGCGGAGATGTTCCGGGTCGACACCGCCCAGGTCACGAGCCTGGTCGTCGAGGTGGACGCCACGGCGTTCCCCCGCGACGGCGACAAGACGTCGAAGGAGCGCCACGGGACGGTGCGCGAGACGTTCACGGTCTCGAACCCGACCCAGGAAGGGGTCGACTTCGGGATCCTCGCGGAGGAGGCCTCCTGCCTCTTCTGCCACGCCACCATCGACAGCGCCGCGCGCGTCTACAACACCGACGGGGCCCTCGCCGGCTCCTTCGCGCCGGTCAAGGCCGGCATCCTCGGCTCCCTCGGGGTCCGCAGCGACGCCGACAGCCAGATCGCCGGCCTGATCCTGGCCGCGGGGTCCGTCCACGACGCCTCCGGCGGGGCGATCAGCGACTGGAGCGCCTACGACCTCGAGGCCATCGGGGCCGATGAGGAGGGGGTCATCTCCACCATCCTCGAGAACGCCTTCGGGGAACCGACCCTCGCCACCGTGCAGCCGGCCGAGGACGGCCGGAGCGACGCGAACCTCTACGAGGGCCTCGCGAGCGGCGACAGCTCCGCGCCGGACCTCCCGGACGAGATCCCGGCGGTGTTCGCCGACGACGGCGGCTTCGACTACGAGGCGGGCGTCGCCCGGCCCGAGTTCGGCGGCAACCGGGTCGTCGATGACACGGAGTTCGCGGTCCGCGCCTCGACGGCCTCCGGCTCCCTCTCCGGCGGGAAGATCTCGGTCATCGCGAGCGGGGACAGCGTGACCACGCCGGCCGAGCAGGCCGCCATGCGCGCCGGTCTGAACGCCTCCCTCGCCTCGTCCACCTCGGGGAACGTCTACCTGCGCGGCACCGAGGAGGACCCGATCCTCCTCGACGGGTCCATCGCCATCGACGGCGACGTGATCATCAGCGGGTACGTGAAGGGCACCGGCGACCTGACCGTGCGCGGCAACGTCTTCGTCGCCTCCGACCTCATGTACCTCGACGGCGGGGCCGCTGGCGCGCGCACGTTCGGGCGCGCGGAGGACGGGACCACCAACCTCCTGACCCTCGCAGCGGGCGGGAACATCGTGGTGGGTGACTACTTCCGCGCCAACGACGCGACCTCCCAGCAGGCCGGCGTCACCGGCAGCACCAGCGACGGCTTCAACGCCACGCTGCAGCAGATCTCCATCTTCAACCGCTCCGAGTGGGCCAAGACCCAATCGCAGGTCCCCGGCCCCGACTCCGAGTGGACCCAGACGGGCACCCAGGAGGTGGAGTACCCGGAGGTCGTCGAGGAGAACTACTACGAGTGGGTCCCGGACGAACAGGCCGGCACCTTCATTCCGGCCAGGGAGCTCGAGCGCACCTTCGGCCCGCTCCGTAACCCCTTCGCCCTCGAGGCCCAGCCGGCCTCTTTCAGCCTCAGCGGAGGCAAGTCGAAGAAGGGCAAGGGTGGCAAGTCCGCCAAGTCGGAGAAGAGCGAGAAGTCCGAGAAGAGTGAGAAGTCCGCCAAGTCGGAGAAGTCCGAGAAGAGTGAGAAGTCCGCCAAGTCGGAGAAGTCCGAGAAGAGCGAGAAGTCCGCCAAGTCGGAGAAGTCCGAGAAGAGCGAGAAGTCCGCCAAGTCGGAGAAGTCCGAGAAGAGCGAGAAGTCCGCCAAGTCGGAGAAGTCCGAGAAGAGCGAGAAGTCCGCCAAGTCGGAGAAGTCCGAGAAGAGCGAGAAATCCGCCAAGTCGGAGAAGAGCGAGAAGTCGGAGAAGAGCGAGAAGTCGGAGAAGAGCGAGAAGTCGGAGAAGAGCGAGAAGTCCGAGAAGAGCGAGAAGTCCGAGAAGAGCGAGAAGTCCGAGAAGTCGGACAAGGACGACGACGACGTCGGTGGCCAGTGGGTCCTTCGTACTCGCCTGGTGGAGACCGGGCGGATGCTGACCCGCGAGGAGCCGGTCTATGGCTGGAGCAACCTGATCGCCAATCCGACCTACGAGGCGAACTATCGCCCGCGCTACTACAGCTTCGACGACGGCCAGTCGGTGCCGATCCACAACAAGGGCGGCCACTTCGATCCGGTCAGCGGCAGCTGGGTGGGCGACCCGCCCAGCATGAGTGACTGGTCCGGCGACGACCTGACCATCGCGGACCCCGCGGACGCCACGGACCCGATCCTCTTCGACGAGAGCGGCGCCTCGATCGCCAGCGTGCTCCCGGTCAGCCCGACGAGCGACTGGATCTCAGCGGAGATGCTCCGCCAGACCATCGTCGATGAGCTGGACCACAAGGCCCTCGAGGACGACCGAACCTTCAAGGTCGACGCGACCCTCCACACGGTGAACTCCGTGGTCGGCTTCGTGCCGGGGGACTCCACCACCCACGGGACGACGGCGGCCTTCACCAACGGCCGGGCCCGCATCAACGGCTCGATCATCGCCGGCCAGGTCGGCCTCCACGCGACCCACGAGCTGACCCTCAACTACGACGGCCGCGCCTCCGAGAGCATGAGCGTCGAGACCGAGGGGGTGCAGATCCGGCGCCACTTCAGCTCGCCCACGCGACAGTGAGCCGCCGGTGAGGCGAGGGACGATGGCCCCGGTCGCGTGAGCGGCCGGGGCCATCGTCGTTCGGGCGGGGTCACCTCAGCCCACGCACGCCCTCCCGGGCGTAGTACGGCACGGCGGTCTGGCCGAGGGGCCCCGGCAGGTCGAGGGTGAGCGCACGGTACCGGGCCTCGAAGCGAGGGTCCTCGAGGATGTCCCGCTCCCAGGGGTTCACGTCGAGGGTCCCCGTGGCCGGCTGCACGACGCCGTTCCCCAGCACCAGGTAGCTCGGCTCCTGGTCGAGCACCCACGCCCCGTCGTACCGGTGGTGCCCCTTGACCCCCACGCCCGCGAGGTCGGGCGCCTCGCGGAGGAAGTGCGGGTGGGTGAGGCCGAGGACGTCCACGACCTCGAGCCCGGAGGCCCAGCCGAAGGCGCCGATCGGAGAGATCGCCACGGTGCTCCCCCGGGGCGCGAGCTCACCGAAGGCCGCGCCGATCTGCAGCCAGCGCTGCTCGAAGAAGCGCTGCTCGAGAGCCGCCTGCGGCCGCGCGCTGACCCCGGCGAGGCCGAGGAGCAGGAGCGTGCACGCCGCGACCCGCCGCGCCGGGGCCGCCCGCAGCGCGCCCACCACCTCGACCGCGCCGACCGCGCCGATCGAGACGAACGGGACGAGGAAGCGGGAGTAGACGATCCAGTCCCCCCCCACCGCGAGCACCGAGACCAGCGCGAGGGCGGCCGCGCACGCGAGCGCGCGCCCCTGGGCGGCCTGCCGCGGCGTGAGCAGCGCGAGGAGCAGGAGGAGGGAGAGCCCCCCCTCGCGGAGGGAGCGGACGAGGTAGGCCGAGCCGTACTCCAGCTCGGCCCCGAGCGGGAGCGCCTTGAGCGCCAGCGCGTGCGGGAAGAGCTGCCCGTGGACGGACCACCTCACCGCCGCGACGAGGCCGAGGGCGGCCAGCGGGAGCAGCGCGCCGATCCGCTCCCCCGCGCCCAGGGGCCGCCTCGGGCGAGCGAGGACCAGCCAGGCGCCCCACGCTAGCGCGGCCTCGGCGCGCAGCGTGCAGGCGAGGGCGAAGGCCGCCGAGGGGACCCAGACCGTGCCCTCACCCCGGCCGGCCCAGCGGTCCCAGGTCGCCGCGCCCACCGCGAGCGCGGCGGCCAGCGGGACGGTGCCGAGCCCGGCGACGGCGTGCCACGCCACGGCGGGCGAGAGGGCCACCCACCAGGGCGCGAGCTCCGCGAGGGCGCCGGGGCGCCGCGCGCGGGCCCAGGCCCCCACGGTCGCCACGAGCGCCGCGAAGCTCACGATCCCGACCAGGGGGGTCCACAGGCTCGGCGCCGCGCCGAGCTTCAGGCCGAGGGCGACGATCAGGAACCACGCGGGGCTCGTGACGCCCTCGACCGGGACCTCGCCCGGGTTGAACACGGGGCCGAGCCCGGCGAGCCAGTTCCTCGCGTAGCGGTAGACGATGTAGTCGTCGTCCACCGGGCCCAGGTCCGCCAGCGAGAGGCCGTGGAGGACGGCCACCAGGACCGGGGCCCAGCGCAGCCAGCGCCTGCCCTCCGGCGCGATCCCTCGGTCGTCTGCTGCTTCGGTCATGGGCGCGGATCCTGGCCAACGATCCGGGGCCTCGATCGTATCGGCTGGGGTCCGCCGACGGCCTCCCGATCTCCGCTGCGAGGGGCTACGCTGTGGCGCCTCCCGCCGTTGAAGATCCTGCTCGCCTCCTCCCCCCACGCCGACACGTTCGGCTACTCCATGCCCCCGCCCGGGCTCCTCCGACTGGGCGGCGCGCTGCGGGACGCGGGCCACGGCGTGGCGCTGGAGGACCTGGCGTTCCGGCTCGGGAGCGGAGCCCTGCCGGAGGGGGACGGGCTCGCGTCCGAGGCGGCCGCGCTGCTCGTGGCCCGCGGCAGGCCGGACCTGGTCGGCCTCTCGGTGATGGGCGCGACCCTCCCGGCGGCGCTCCTGATCGCGGAGGAGCTGAAGCGCGCGTGGCCCGACGTCCCGATCGCCCTCGGCGGTCCGGGGGTCCACGGGATCGAGACGCAGCTCGTCGAGCGCTTCGCCGCGGTGGACCTCGTCGCGAGGGGAGAGGGCGAGGTCACGATCGTGGAGCTCTGCGAGGCCCTGGGCCGCGGGCCGGATGCCTGGCTGGGCGTCGACGGCATCACCTGCCGCGTCGACGGGGCGGTGCGGAGCGCGCCGGACCGGGCGATGATCCGGGACCTCGACACCCTGCCCGCCTACGCCTGGGACCTCCTGCCCCCCATCTCCGCGTACAAGGAGATCACCGGCGAGGCCGACGGGCTGGTGCCCGTGGACTCGGGGAGGGGGTGCGCCTACGACTGCTCGTTCTGCTCCATCGGGCGCACCTGGCGGCGGCGCTCCCGCCCCCTCCCCGCCCGGCGGCTGACCGACGAGATCGCCTCCCTCCGGGGGATCCCGGGGGCGCGCCGCGCGTACCTCTGCCACGACCTCTTCGGCGCCGACCGCGCGCACGCGCTGGAGCTCTGTGACCTCATGGAGGAGCGCGGTGTCGACGTCCCGTGGGAGGTGCGAGCGCGCGCCGACCACCTGGACGCGGAGCTGCTCCAGCGGATGGGCGCGGCGGGCTGCGACCGCGTCCTGCTGGGCATCGAGTCCGCCAGCCCGGCGGTCCGGTCACGGAACCAGAAGGGCATGCGCGACGACGTCGACCTCCTCCGCGTCGTGGACGACTGCGCCGCGGCCGGCGTCACGCCCATCCTCTCCCTGATCCTCGGCCTGCCCGGGGAGGGCGACGCCGAGCTCGACGAGTCCCTCGAGTTCTGCGCGGCGGCCGCGCTGCGCGCGGGCGTCAACCTGTCCCTGCACCTCGTCAACCCGCAGCCGGGCTGCGCCCTCGGGGAGGAGTTCGGTGAGCGGTCCCGGCCGGTCCCGTCGATCCCCCCCGACATGGCGCTCGGCGCCGGGACCTCCGCACCGGAGCGCGCCCTCATCGACGCCCACCCGGACCTCTTCTCCACCTGGGCGCTCCTCCCCTACCCCGAGGCGCAGCTCCAGGAGCTGGTGTTCCTCAGCGGGGAGTTCGGGGAGACGCTCATGCGGTACCCGAGGTCCTTCGGGGCCCTCCGCGCTCTGACCGGCGCCGGCGCCCTCGAGCTCGCCCGGGCCCTCCACGCGGACGGCCGCACCTTCGAGACCTTCGCGCGGGCGCAGGTGGACGGCGAGGCCGCGCGCGAGGTGCTGGACGCGCTCCTGCGCTGGGAGCACGCCCTGGTGCGGGTCGCGGCACGCGGCCCGCGCGCGCCGCGCGACGGGCGCTGGACCCTCGGGGCCGAGCTGCTGACCTCGCGGGTCGACCTCGGCGCCGCGACCTCGACCCTGATGGCCGGGGCCGGCGGACAGGACCTCTCCGGGCCCCTGCTCGGCCCCGCGGAGCGGACCCACGCCGTGGTCGCCCCTGCCCCCGAACCCGGCCGGCTCGCCGGCGTGCGGACGGTGGCCCTCGGCGCGGGCGCGGCGCGGCTCGCCCGGGCGCTCGAGGGCGCCCGCTCCGACGCCGATCACGCCCGCCTCTCCGGCGCCCTCGACGCGCCGAACCTCCGAGAGGCCGTCGAGGGCCTCGTCCGGGCCGGCGTCCTGGTCCCTCCGAAGGGCTGGCCCGCCGCCACCGATCACCCGTCCGACCGACGGACCCCACAGACCTCCGCGTCATGATCCAACTCGCCCCCAACGACTTCCCCGTCACGCTCGCGTTCCCCCCCCAGGGACACTGGACCCAGCCTCACCTCGCGCTCCCCTGCCTCAAGGCGTGGCTCCACGCGAGCGGGTACGCGGACGTGGAGCAGATGGACCTCTCCGTCGAGGCCTTCGACCACTTCCTCACGGCGCGCTCACTGACCCGGGCGGCGGAGCGCGTCCGGGAGCGGCTCCCCCTGAGCGACTTCCCGGTCGACTCCCTGCCCCTCGGCGAGATGCGCGCGTGGCGCGCCGCGGCGGAGAGCGCCGCCTCCGCGGACGCCGTCATCGAGCGGGTCGAGGGCGCCAAGGCGATCCTCCGCGGGCAGGACCACGCCGACGAGGGGGAGCGCGGCTTCTGGGACCCGGACCGATACGTGCCGGCGGTGCGGACCCTCTACCACGGCCTGCGCCTCGTCTCGGCGGCTCACTACCCGAGCGAGCTGACGCCGCACAACTTCACGATGGCGTACTCGAACGACTCGAGCGAGGAGGTCCTCGCCGCGACGCTCGACGAGGACCAGAACCCCTTCATCGAGTTCTACCGGGAGCAGGTGATGCCCCGGCTCCTCGAGCGCAAGCCCAGGGTCCTCGGCCTCTCCGTGCTCTACGGCAGCCAGCTCATCCCCGCCCTCACCCTCGGGCGCATGGTGAAGGCGGCGCTCCCCGACTGCCACATCACCATGGGCGGCGGCTTCCTCGCCTACATCGGCGACAAGGTCATGGCCGCGCCGGGCATGGCCGACTGCTTCGACTCCATCGTCTTCCACGAGGGGGAGCGTCCGCTCCTGATGCTCTGCGAGGCCCTCCGCGCCGGCGAGCCCCTCGACGACGTGGGCAGCCTCGCCTGGTGGGACCGCTCGGACCCGGAAGCGCCGCGGTCGGTCAAGAACATGGCCGCGCACCCCATCAAGCTCGACGACGCCCCCGCGCCCGACCTGGACGGCCTCCCCATGGAGAAGTACTTCTCCCCCAGGGTGGTGATCCCCTACGACGTGAACCGTGGCTGCTACTACGGCGAGTGCACCTTCTGCACGCTGCCCACGGTGATCGGTCCCGGCTACCGCACGCGGTCGTCCGAGACCATCGCGCGGCACGTGGTCGAGCTTCGCGACCGCTACGCGTCCACCCACTTCAACTTCATCACCGACTGCATGCCGCCCGGGATGATCAAGGACCTGCCGGAGCGGCTGATCGAGGCCGAGGCGGGGGTCACCTGGTGGGCGGACGCGCGCATCGAGCCGAAGGCCTACGACGCGGAGGGAGCGCGCCGGCTCTACGAGTCGGGCTGCCGCAAGCTCCTGTTCGGCTTCGAGTCGGCGACCAAGCGCATCCTCAAGATGATGATGAAGGGCCAGAGCCTGAAGTCGGTGGTCGAGGTCGCCCGCAACTGCACCGAGGCGGACATCAGCGTCACTTTCTACGCCATGGTGGGCTTCCCGACGGAGACGCGTGAGGAGGCGCGGGCGACCCTCGAGTTCATCGAGCAGCACTCGGACATCATCCGGGAGGTCTCCCTGCAGACCTTCCACATCGACGAGGTGGCCAAGACCTACAAGGAGCCGGAGCAGTTCGGCATCCGCGTCCTCGACGCGCCCGGGGACCTGGCCCTCTACCACGACTACGTCGCGGACTCGGGCATGAC
The DNA here is from genome assembly GCA_050049155.1 of Planctomycetota bacterium. GTDB lineage: Bacteria > Planctomycetota > UBA1135 > UBA1135 > Saltatorellus. Next base: position 11,488 of record JASFWR010000038.1, read on the forward strand.
CCAGGAGGAGGCCGCGGAGATGTTCGAGGAGATGATGGCGTCGTTCCGGCGCAACCTCGCGATCTTCTCGGGGGACAACATCTTCTACTTCATGCAGAAGAGTCACTACTTCCTGCACCTCGCCGAGGGGGAGACCCCCCAGGGCTTCTCCGCTCGCTGCGCCGAGCGCACGGCGGCCCGCGCGGAGCGCGCGGCGTCCCCCTCGCTGAGCGTGAACCCGGGCCTGGTCAGCGTCCCCCTCGGCTTCAGCCACTCCGACGCGGTCCGGACCCTGGGCGACCCGCTCGCGCGGGCGGCGCGCCCCGACTTCCTCACGGGCCGCTACGTGCGGGACGCGGACCGGGTGGCGGAGGAGAAGCTCCCGCCCCTGGAGCCGAAGGAGCGCCACCTGCTCTACGACCCGGAGAACGGCGAGTTCGTCGAGCTGCGGGACGGCGGGGCGCGCGTGCTGGCGGCCCTGCGGGCCCACGGTACCCTCGGGGCGCTCGTCGACGCCCAGCGCGCCGCGGGCGCGTCGGACGCCGCCATCGAGAAGCTCGAGCGCTTCGCGACCGAACTCCACCGGTTGGGCGCGCTGCGCGCGGCCGAGGCCCCTTCCCCCGCCCTCGCCGCCGCGCGAGGCTGATCCCCCCACGACCTGTCCCGGCGACGGGCACCCCACCATGAACTCCAACAAGGAACAGCGCGAAGAGGTCGAGAGCGAGACCACCGAGACCGACGGGGCGGAGCAGGCCTCCACGGCCTCCGGCGGTGACTCGCTGGACCTCGAGGACCTCGACCTCACGGTCGAGACCGTCGAGGAGCGCATCAGCCCCAGCGAGACCAACGTCTTCGACAAGTGAGCGGCGGGCGAGCCCGGCGGCTCGTCCTCCCTCGCCCGCGAGGAGCGCCCGCGCTCAGACGGTGACGCCCGGGAAGGTCGCGCTGTGGCCGGGGAAGAGCGGCCCCGCGTCGGGGCTGCCCAGCCGGCGCTCCGCCACCTCGGCGAGCACGTCCCGGTAGTCGATGGTCACGTCCAGGTCGCCGTTGTTGAGGCTCGACGGCGCGAGGCCGGGCCACTGGGTGAGCACCCGGCCCCCGTCGATGCCGTCGCCCATGAGGAACATGGCGTTCCCGAAGCCGTGGTCGCAGCCCTCGCTGAGGTTGGGTGCGATGCGGCGGCCGAACTCGGAGTGCGCCACCAGCGTGTAGCGAACGCCGGAGGTCTTCAGGTCGAGGTAGAACGCCTCGAGCGCCCGCGCGAAGGTGTCGAGCATGCTCGCGTAGATCCCGTTGAGCGGGCCCATCTGCACGTGGTGGTCCCACCCGTCGAGGTCCACCACGCAGCACTCCAGGTCCAGGCCGGCCTTGAGCATCGTGGCCACGGCGCGGAGGCCGCCGCCGAAGGGGCCGCTCGGGTAGACGGCGCCGTTGGACGGGGTGTAGCCGAAGAACTGCACGCCGCCCACCTGGTCCAGGGCATCGAGGGCGCTCATGGCGGCCGGCCCCAGGGGCGCCGCCTGGCCGGCGTAGACGTCGGAGAGGACCTGCCGGCGGTCGAGGGCCGTGGCGGGGTCCCCCGGGAACGCGTAGGTCGAGGGGACCGCGATCGGGATGGCGCCCGGGGCGCCGGTGAGGGTCCAGGGGAGGAGCGCGGAGACGGAAAGGGCCCGGACGGTCCCGCTCCCGAGCGGGTTGACCGAGTCGAGATGGCGCGCGACCCAGCCCTCGGAGAGCGGCAGGGCGTTGGTCCCCGGCGTCGCGGTCTCCCAGCGCCGCATCCCGTCGAAGTGGGAGAGGGTGTGGACGGGCGCCCCCGCGGCGTGCACCACGAGCAGGCGGCCGTCGGCGTAGGGCGTGTGCAGCGGCGCCGCGGGCGGTGAGAGGCAGAAGGTGCCGTCGAGGTCCACCGACCCGTTGCCCGAGGAGGGACCAGGGATCGCGAGGGGGCCGCGGGAGGACGCGTAGTCGGGGTCACCGTACGGCACGACGGCGCTCAGGCCGTCCATGCCTCCCCGCAGGAAGACGTTGATGAGGACGTCACGCTGGGCGCCGCCGCCGGTCCCGCGTGCGGCGCTGAACGCCACCCGCGGCATGGCCGTGGTCGCCACCGCGCCCGCTGCGGCGGTGCGCAGGAAGCCTCGCCTGGAGAGGTCGGCGTACTCGGAGCACGCGGCACGTTCGGTTCGTCGTGTCATGGTGTCGTCCCCGGATCAATAGAACTGGTAGCCGGGGCAGGCGGCGAGCAGGGCGACCGCGTCCCGCAGCACCTGGTCGCTGAAGACCCGCGTGTCGATGTACTGCTGGACCCGCGCGACCTCCGCCTCCGGGATCCGGCCGCCCGCCAGCTCCGCCGCGAGCCGGGAGGCGAGCTGGCCGTTCGGGGTCCCACCCCGCAGGGCCTCGAGGGCCGACGTGGGCACCGAGAGGCCGGGCAGGGAGCCGTTGATCAGGTTCGTCGCGTAGGCCCACCTCCCGTTGACGTCGCTCCCCCACGCGAGGACCGTGTCCGGGTACCCGTCCGGGGTGCCCCAGACGTAGGGCCGGTGCCCCACGAGCTCGAAGATTCGCGCCGCGCCGAGGAACTCGTCGGAGGTCTCCGCGTGCACCTGCCGCATGAGCCCGATGCCGAAGTGGAAGGGGCGCTTGAGCTTCAGCCGCTCGGTCGCCTCGCACAGCAGGAGCACCTCGTCGGAGAGCGCCGTGCGGACGATCTCCTTGAGGTCCCCGCCGGTGGCGCGCCACGTGTGGATGACCGCGTCGACCGCCGCCTGGGGCGGCTCGAGCCCCGACAGCCAGCTGACGAGCTTGCGGGACACGTAGTCCAGGGTCTTCGGGTGCTCCGCGAGCTCGTGCAGGATGTCGAGGGCGTCCTGCACGCCGCCGCCGCCGGGGAGCTGGAACCCGAGGACCGTCTTCGGGCCGAAGTCGTGCCGCGACGCGTCGAAGTAGAACTCGCCGGGGTTGGCCTCGAACCAGGTCTCGTACCTCCAGCCGGTGAAGCAGCGGCTGATCTCCTTCACGTCGTCCTCGGTGTAGGGCCCGTCGACCCCGAGGGTGTGGAGCTCCATGACCTCGCGCCCGAAGTTCTCGTTGGGCGCCCCCACCACGTTGACGTCGCCGTCGAGGTAGGCGGACATCGCGGGGCTCTGGGCCACCGCGACCAGGAGGTCCTCGAAGGACCCGAGCGCGTGGGCGCGGATGACGTCGCGGTCGTAGGAGGTGAAGAACAGCCGGCCGCGGTGGGTCTCGAGCTGGTCGACGTTGAAGTGGTCGTGCCAGAACTCGACCACGCGCTCGAACAGCTGGCGCTCGCTGAGCACGGAGCGGGCGACGCAGACCTGCTGGAGGTGCTCGCAGGGCACGAGGGTCGTGCTCCCGAAGTTGGCGTACAGGTCGGGCATCGACATGGACACGCTCGGGAAGCCGGCGGCGAAGGCGTCCGCCACGGGGTCCGGGATGGACTGCGGGTCCAGCTGCCGGTCGAGCCAGGCCGCGCGGCCCATGGACCGGATGTCACGCAGCGTCCGCCTCGTGAACCCCTGGGTCGCCCGGTGGGCGAGCACCAGGTCGAGGTCGACCCGCGCTGCGGGCCCGGGCGCCGGCGCGCTGGGCCCCGCCGGGGCGCTGGAGGACGCCGCGGAGGACTGGCTGGTGGGCGCTCCGAGGATGGCCCGGCGGGACCGGGGCCTGCGGATGGACGGCCGTTGGGATTGCATCTTGGATCCCGGGAGGGTGCGGGAGGGAGGCGGTGGGACTCTGCATTGAGAGTACCTTCCTCCCGCGGGATCCGCGCGGGGACTGCACCCCGCGCTGTGCGGCGGGAGCGGCGGCGGTGAACGGCTCGCCGCGGCGGCTCAAATTGAGGCTGGCGGCCCCCGCGGAGGCCTCAGCCGCCCGT
>JASFWR010000281.1:0-4975 GCA_050049155.1 Planctomycetota bacterium
CGCCCGCGAACACCCCCGCCTCCTTCGCCACGAGGGTGGCGCGACCGATCACTCCCTCCGCCACCGCGGTGCGGGTCGTCACGTCCTGCCGGACGAGGTCCGCCACGGGCGTGTCCGGGGTGACGGCAACGCCGAGGTCCTCCGCGAGGGCGCGGTGGAGGACGTCGTCGATCGCGTCGTGGAGGCCCTTGGGGTGCATGGTCGGTGGGGCGCGCCGGACGGCGCGACGCCGACAGTCTAGCCCCCCGCACCGGCGGGGGGACGGTTGCACCCGGCGCGCGCCCCCGCGTCCGGTTTCGGGTCCGGTTCCAGCGGAGGGCCGCCGATGTCGGGCTCCGGGCCCGCGGAGGGCGAGCCCTGGCGGGCCGGGGATCCACGCGGGGAGGGGAGCACACCGGAGCCCGGGAACCCCGCCGCCGCGAGGGCCTCGCGGGCGGCGCTCGCGGTGCGCGGACCGACCCCCGGGACCCTCTCGAGGTCGGCGTCGACCCCCTCGTCCCACAGGAAGCGCGCGAGGTCCAGGGAGCGACGCGGGCCGACCCCCGCCCCCTGGCGGAGGAGGCGCGGCGAGGGCAGCGCGCCGGGCGCGGGGCGCGGCGTCCGGTCGGAGGCTCCCAGGCCGCGCTCCCAGTCCGACACCCGCCAAGCCTCGGCCAGCTCGCAGAGGGTCACCCCGCCCCACCAGCCGATCAGGGCGAGCAGCACGCAGGCGGACGACGCCGTCCGCCGCCCCGTCGCGAGCGGCGAGGGCGGCGTCCCCGCCGTCCTCGCCTTCCCGTGGTCCTCCGCCCTCGGCATCTCCAGCGTCTCCGGCATCTCCGACGTCTTCGTCGTCTCCACGGTCTCCATCACCCCCATCGCCACGGGGGAGACGAACGGGCGCCGTGGGAGTCTCGGCCTCCGCCGCGGATCCCAGCGTCCGCGCCCCGGCGATCGCCCGAGCCCACCCTGGCCTCGACGCTTCGCGACCCGACGGCTGGGAACCCGGCGCCCCGGAACCTGGAGCCCCGCGCCCCGGAACTCGACGATCGCTGAGCTCGGTGATCCAGAGCTCAGCGACCCGGAGCCCGGCGCCCCGGCTCGATCAGGCCGATCGAGGCTCGGCCGGGCGCCTCGACATGCCCGAGAGTCGGGCGCCGACACCGGCGCCGTCCACCTCGAGCAGCCGGTCCCGCAGCTCCCCGCCCAGTCGCGCGAGGGCACGGCCGAGGTCGGACCCGGGCTCCCCCGCGGAGACGGAGCAGCGGCGCTGGGTGCAGCGGAACACGGCGCGGTCGTCCGGCAGGCTGCCGAGCACCTCGAGCTGCTGCCCGAGGAACTTGCGCGTCACGTCCTGCAGCCGCGCGGCCACCTCGCTCGCCTCGCCCACGCTCGCCGCGCGATTCACCACGAGCCAGGGCAGCGGCCGCCGCTCCCCGTGCAGCGCGCAGAGCCGCACGAAGACCTTCAGGAACGCGTAGGCGTCGGTCATGGCCGTGACGTCCGGGGTCGTCACCAGCAGCGTCCGATCACAGGCCGCGGCGAAGGTCACGGTCTGGCGCGAGAGCCCCGCCGCGGAGTCCACCAGGGTGAAGTCGTAGTCGGACTCGATCCGGGCGAGGCCGCGCCCGATGAGGTCCAGCTCGTAGTCCTCCAGCTCGGCGAGGCGTCCGATCCCGGAGCCGCCCGCGAGGAGGTCGAGCCCCTGCCCGCAGGGGGTCACGATCTCGGACACGGCGCGCTCCCCGGCGATGACGTTGGCGAAGCTGTGCTCCGGGTGCACGTCGTGGAGGATGTGGGCGTTGGCGCAGCCGAGGTCCGCGTCCACGAGCAGCGTCCGGCCCTCGCGGCGCAGCAGGTCCGACAGCGCGGCGGTGATCGTCGACTTGCCCGTGCCCCCCTTGCCGCTCACCACGCACAGCGAGCGGCCGCGCACCGGGCGCGGGCCGCGCTCGGGGTCGACGGTCTCCGCCCGGAACGTCCGCGCGCGATGCTCCCCGTCGGTCTCGACCCTCCGGCCGATCCGCAGTAGCTGGCGCGCCTGATCCCAGCGGTTCATGGTTCCGCGACTCCCGCGCCCCTGACGAGACGACGTTCCAAGCGGTGGGCCGGCGACCACGCGCAGGACCCGTCGAGAGGGACTCCGCCGCGCCGCTCGCGGCGGGTCTCCACCGAGGCCAGCGGCAGGCCTCGCCGCGGCCCGGACCCGAATCACCGCGATTTGTCCCCGACCGGCCCTGGGACACTCGTTGGACGCCGTCGCCGCCGGCCGCGGGGACCCGCGCTCGGGCCGACGGACGCCGAAGCGCCCCCTCCGGTCCCGACCCTGTCGCGCCGCGGGGTCAGGCCAGGCGGTCGGCGAAGCGCTGGCGGTGCACGTACGTCAGCGCCAGGGCCAGGGCGTCGGTGGCGTCCAGGGGCTCGGGGGCCGCGTCGAGGCCCAGCTCCTTGGCCACCATCGCCGCCACACGCTCCTTCTTCGCGAGCCCGTCCCCCACGATGCTCTTCTTCGCCTCGGAGGCCTGGTACTGCACGACCTCCGCCCCGTGGACCGCGGCCGCGGAGAGCGCCACCCCGCGCCCCTCGCCCACCCGGAGCGCCGACTGCATGTTGACCGCCGTGTAGGCGTGCTCCACCACGACGACCGCGGGGCGCAGCCGCCGGAGCAGCAGGTCCAGCTCGCGCCGGATGACCCCCAGGCGCGTGGGGACGTCGCTGGACGGGCCCCCCCGGATGGCCCCGGCCGCCAGCAGGCGGGGGCCGTCGGCGTGATGGATCACGGCGCCGTAGCCCATGATCCGGGTCCCGGGGTCGATCCCGAGGACGATCGGCCAGGCGAGGTCCGCGGGGACCTGAGGGAGATCTGCGGTGGACATGGGGGGCGCGACCGTGCGGCGGGCGCGGGAGGAGCCTACGTTATCGGGCCGCGCCGAAGAAACCGGCCGCGGCGCCCCCCCCGAAGATGGAGCTCAGAGATCCCGAAGATGGCCCGGCCCTGCGCGCGGGCGCCGTCCTGCTCGCCGCCGGCGCGTCCACGCGCATGGGCGGAGAGGGCTCCAAGGCGCTCCTCGAGCTCGGCGGGCGGACGATCCTCCAGCGCTCCGCCGCGGCGCTGCTGGCGGCCCCTTCCGTGGCCGAGCTCGTGGTGGTGATCCGCGAGGCGGACCGCGCCGCGGTCACCGAGGCCCTCGCCGCCCACGGGAGCGCGGTCCGGGCCCTCGTGGAGGGCGGCTGCGAACGCACGGACTCCGTGCGCGAGGGCGTCCGCGCGGTGTCGGAGGACGTCGACGTGATCCTCGTCCACGACGCCGCCCGCTGCTTCGTGGAGCCGGACCACGTGGAGCAGGTGGCGCGCGCCGCCTACGAGCACGGCAGCGCCCTCCTCGCGACGCGCGTGAGCGACACCCTGAAGTTCGTCCCCAACGGCTTCCTCTCCGAGGAGACCGTCGACCGGGAGCAGTACTGGTCCGCGCAGACGCCCCAGGCCATGCGCGCCGCCCGCTTCCACGACGTCCTCGCCCGCGCCGCCCGGGACGGCTACCGGCCCACCGACGACGCCGCCCTCCACGAGCACTACCACGGCCCCTCGCGGGTCGTGGAGGGCTCCCGGAACAACGTGAAGATGACGACCCCCGACGACCTCGTCCTCGGCGCCGCCCTCGCGGCGCTGGCGGACCGCGACCCCGAGGTGACCGCGTGACCCTGCGCGTCGGCCTCGGCTTCGACGTCCACCGCCTGGAGGAGGGCCGGCCGTGCGTCCTCGGCGGCGTGACCCTCCCCCACCCCACCGGCCCGGCGGGGCACTCGGACGGGGACGCGGTGCTGCACGCGCTGACCGACGCGGTCACCGGCGCGGCGGGCCTCGACGACATCGGGACCCTGTTCCCCGACGACGACCCGCGCTGGGAGGGCGCCGACAGCGCGGCGCTGCTGCAGGAGGCCATGCGCCTCGTGGGCGACGCCGGCTGGGCCCTCGTGAACGTGGACGCGGTGATCGCCACGGAGGGCCCGCGGATCAAGCCCCACCGCGCGGCCATGCGGGAGCGCATCGGCGCGCTCTGCGGCCTGGACCCCGGCGCGGTGAACGTGAAGGGCAAGACGCTCGAGGGGATGGGCGCCCTGGCCGGGGGCGCCGGCGTGGCGGTCCAGGTGGTCTGCCTCCTGGAGCGGCGCTGACCCCTCGGGTTGGACCCGAGTGGTCAAGCGCGGCGGCGCGGAGTAGGGTCAGTCGCTCCCCGGGGATCCCCGGGGGCCCCTCCATGCGCGCCCCTTCCCACCCGCAGCCCGCCGCTCGCGCCGAGTCCCCGGCCGCACGCGCCGATTCGCCGGCCCGACGCCCCGCCCGTTCGTTCGCCGCGCTCGCGCTCGTGGCCGCCTCGCTCACGGGCCTCGCGCCCGCGCAGGACCCCGCCGACGACGGCCCGGCGCCCGGGCTGCACGAGGTTCCCCTCGCCCTCCAGAGCGACATCAGCAAGGCCATCGACCTCGGCGTCGAGCACCTGCTGAGCCAGCAGTCCATGGACGGGTCCTGGCTCCAGAACCTCGACGGCTACGGCTCCGGCATGACCGGGCTCGCGCTCTACGCGCTTCTGAAGTCGGGCGTCTCCCCCGAGCACCCGTCGGTCCGGCGCGGCTTCGCGTTCATGGAGCGGCACCCGCCGAAGAAGACCTACAGCCGCTCCTGCGTCCTTCTCGCCGTGGCGACCCGCGGGCTCGAGTCGGACGAGGAGTGGATCGCCACCCTGACCGACGAGCTGATCGACTCCCAGGTGTCCGAGGGCTGGGGCTACCCGGGCGGGCACCCGGACCTCTCGAACACCCAGTACGCCGCCATGGCCCTGCGGGCCGCCCAGGCGGCCGGCGCCAAGGTCCCCAGCAAGGTCTGGAAGCGCCTCGCGGACGCGGTGCTGGACTACGCCGAGCCCATGGAGGGGACGAGCAGCGGCCTCACGGCCCGGGGGTTCCGCTACACCTCCAGCGCGCAGCACGCGACCGG
>JASFWR010000039.1:0-15331 GCA_050049155.1 Planctomycetota bacterium
CGGTCTGGCAGCGGCCCACGCGCCTCATCGGCCCCCTGCAGGCCGGCCTGTCCCTGTCGTTCCGGCCGGAGCAGGGGCGCTGGATGGGGATCGGCAGCACGGTCCGCATCAGCGACGGCGTGAACACGGAGCTGCGCGTCGTGATCCAGCGCGGCCGGGACGGGCGCGTGTTCATGGACCGGGTGCTCGACAACGACTACGAGGCCTTCCTGACCACCATCGAGGTCCTCGCGCGGCGCCCCGTCAACATCAACACCGCGCCGCGGGAGGTCCTCACCGCCCTCTTCACGAACCTGACGCTGCTCGGGCAGAACCACCGCATCGACGAGCGCGAGGCCCGTGAGCTCGCGGCGGTGATCATGCAGTCGCGCCCCTTCACCGGCATGCGCGACTTCGCCGAGCGCCTCGTGCTCCCGGCCGGCGGGATCGACGTGCTCCCCACCGACGCGCCGGTGCTGCCCGCGGCCTTCGAGGGGGAGGGCGGCATCCTCGACGACCCGCGCGACGCCGTGGCCCTCTACATGAACGGGCTCAACGCGAACGACGCGCGCCTGGGCTTCGCCACCATGCCCTACGGGTTCAGCTCCCGCGGGGTGTTCGAGCTCGAGCTGCGAGCCAACGTCAGCGCCGAGAGCGGGATCGCCCGGGCCAGCGGCGCCCGCGACCGCCTGGAGCTGGTGGTGCCCCAGGTGGAGGAGCTGCTCACGGTCTACGCGCGCCAGGAGGACTTCGAGGACCAGTTCCGCCTCAGCCGCTCCGCTCCCTACTGGCTCACGGGCCCGGAGACCACGGGCCGCTTCGACGCCAACGTGTACCCCCCGTCGCGGGTGGTCCCGAACCTCGGCACGGTCGGCGGGCAGCGCTACATCCCGGGCATCAACGAGCCCATCAGCGACGCCGATGGGAACCCGGTGCAGCCGGTGCGGACCTTCCCCTCGCGGGAGGACGACGGCTTCGTCCAGCTGGACCCCGTCCGGGTGGAGGAGACCCAGTTCACCGCGGGCCGCATGCTCCACTTCGACCAGGAGAGCCGCACCCTGGAGGGGCGCTACCTCCCGGACGAGACCATGACCCTCGACACCTCCGAGGGACGGGTGAGCTGGACCGGGCGGCTCGGGCAGGACGTGCTCGCGCCCCTCAACTTCTCCCTGTGGCTGCGGCCGGAGAGCGGCGGGGACGGGACGATCATGTCGGTGGGGGACCGCACCGAGGCCTCGGACCGCGTGGTCCTCGGCATGAGCGGGGACAACCTCGTGCTGCGCGTGCTGGACGGCATGGGGGATCACCGGGACACCGCCTTCCAGGAGGTCTCCGAGCTGCGCTTCCCCATCGCCACCGGCGCGGGGATCCCCGGGCTGCCCCAGGGCGTCTGGAGCCACGTGTCCGTGGACGTGCGGGGCAACCGACCGGACCAGATGAGCATGCTGGTCAACGGCAACGCCACGGGGGTCGAGGCCCTCGGCATGACCCGGCTCGCGGGGCCGGTCGGGACCGGGGACGGGACGATCCTGGTGGAGTCCACCGAGGGCTTCCCGCCGGTGTGCGCCATCCGCATCGGCAACGAGATCATCGAGGCCACGGTCACCGGGGAGACCACGTTCACCGTGCAGCACGAGTTCGTCGGCCCCAACGCGGGCTTCGGCGGGCGGCTGTCCAGGGTGCGCTTCGACGTGGAGGGCTCCCCCGACAGCACGCCCATCGCCGAGGCGGCGGCGGTCATCACCGGCAGCTACGCGGCGGGCACGCCGGTCATCCACTACGGCTACAGCCTGCCCCTCGTTCGCAACGTGCCCTCCGGCCAGTCGGTCCTCCCGGGGGAGCTCGGCCCCTTCCGGGTGGGGCAGGCGGTGGGGCTTCCGGGGGACAACTCCCTGGAGCCGGTCCAGGTCCAGGGGCTGTTCGGGCCGATCACCGTCGGCCGCGGCTGGGGACCGGACGTGGTCGGGCCCCTCACCCTGGCCCTCGCCGACGCCCCCGAGGCCGACCCCGAGGGGACGGACCTGATGGCGGCCTTCAGCCCGAACGGCGGCTACGCCGTGCTGTCCGGGCCGCGCCTCGGTCCCGTCAACGGGCTCGACCCCAACAGCCCGTCGGACTCGACCGTCGGCGGGATGGAGGTCATCCGCTACTCGGGGTACTCGGGGAACCAGCTGCAGGTCGTGCAGCGGAACGTGCAGCTGCGCCGGATCACCGAGCAGGAGGAGGCGGAGGGCTTCCTCGGCGGTCCGCACTCCTTCGTCTTCTCGTGGGACCTGCAGATCCTGGTGGGCGGGGCCACGGGGACGGCCTACGACGGGGACGAGCTGCTGCAGATGTCCACCTTCTGCTACCCGATCTCCATCGGCGTGCCGGGCGCGTCGGACCTGAGCTTCGCCACGCCGGCCGCGGGGATCTCCCAGTTCGCGCAGATCACCCGCCTCGACGACGCGGAGCAGACAGAGTGGATCCGCTACGACGAGATCGACCTCGCGGCCTCCCAGCTGGTGCGCTGCGACCCCGGAACCCTCGGCCGCGTCCACGGCGTGCTGCACTCCCTCGGTGACGCGGAGGTGCAGAACACCGGCGGCGGCGGCGGTGGCGGTGGAGGAGGCGGCGGCGGCGGCGCGGGCGGCGGGCCCGGCGGCGCGGGCGGCACTGGCAGCACGGGCGGCGGCGGCTTCGGCGGCGGCCTCGTGGACGCCGGCGACAGCGGCGGCGACAGGGGCGGCGGCGGCGCGCCCGCGGCCGCGCTCGTCGCGTCCGAGGCGGCGGCCCCCGCGCCCCCCGTGGTGGGGACCGACTGGGACCCGCGTCGCGGGGAGGACCCGAACGCGGACTACCCGCTGTCGCGGGCCGTGGCCAGCACCCTCAACTTCCGCGGCGCCCTGGACACCAGTATCGGCACCCACCCGTCGGGCGTGCCCGTCCTGCCGGTGGTGCAGTTCTCGGTGGCCGACCTCGACTTCGAGCGCGGCCGGCCGGGGGCCAAGGACCCGGTCTTCATCGTCAACGGCGACCTCGGGGACCTGGGCTACCCGGTCACCATCCACCGCGCCCACTACCCCGCGGTGGCCCGGGTCGTGCACGGGTTCGAGTCGGAGCCCGAGTCGCTGGTGGCCACGGCCACCGCCTCCAGCGTCGAGCCCCAGGTGGGCATCGCCGTGGGCAACGCGTGCTACGTGGCCTTCGAGGGCCCCGTGCTCACGCCGACGAGCCCGGGCAACGGCGGGGGCGGGGGCCAGAACAGCCTCATCAGCGACCCGCGCTACCTGGGCCGGATGGTCAAGTTCCCCAGCGGGGAGCTGCCGCGGTCCGGGAGCACCGTGACCATCGGCGCGGGGGCCGGCGGGCTCGCGGACTTCGGCGTGGCCTCGGCCACCGTGGACGAGATCGCCTTCGGCAGCCCCTTCGCCAACGCCGGGTGGGGCGGCTCCCAGCCCGCGGTGCACGCGGCGGGCAGCGCCCTCGTCCTCTCCGCGCGGCTCGGGGAGACGGACCTCTCGATCCCCATCCAGGAGAACGTGGTCCGCACCGCCAACGGCCTCATCGGGCAGCAGGGCTCGCCCCTCGGGGCGCTGCCGGACAGCGGCGGCCTCGTGAAGGTCGGCGAGGAGATCATCGCGTTCCTCTCCGCGGACGCGGGTAGTGGCGCCATCACCGTGGCGCCGGGCGGCCGGGGCATGCTCGGCACCCGGCCCCAGACCCACGAGGTCACCGAGGCCGTGCACTGGCTCGAGGGGTGGCGCTGCGCCTCCCTCGCCGGCTCGATCACGCCGGGGGACGCGGTCATCCCGCTCTCCTCCACGGAGGGCTTCCCGTCCCAGGGCACCGCGCTGATCGGCGCGGAGCTCATCCACTGGACGCGGGTGCAGGGCGGCGCCCTCGTCATGCCGCGGACCGCGGACGACGACGGGGACGAGGACGGGATCGGCCCCGGCGCCTTCCGCGGCCGCTTCGGCACCCTCCCCGGCGGCTACGCGTCCGGGACCCCGGTGGTCCTGTTCCCCGCGCGCTACTGGGACCGCTACGCGCCGCGCTTCGACGGCCCGGAGCTGGCCTACTTCGGCATGCACGTGGACCAGCCCGGCGCCTGGTGGGCCGGGGTCACCTGGCAGGGCGAGGAGCCGGGGGTCGGCGGCGTCGAGCTGCTCGTGCTCCAGCGCGCGGGGGACGTGCCCTGGGACGCCGATCCGGAGGAGACCCCGGGGCTCACGCTCATGGAGGATGGCACCCAGGAGGACGACCTCGTGCCGATCGGGGTCCAGGCGGACCGCCTGGAGTGGCGGGTGTTCGCGCGCTACAGCGCCGGCGCCTTCGACCCCGAGTTCGGGCTCCAGCACGGCTGGAAGCAGACGCCGCGCTTCGACCTGCTCGGCGTCAGCTACTCCGCCCCCGGGCGCGTGATCAGGAGCATGGACCGATGAGGGGCGCCGCCGTCCTCGGTCACCTCCGTCGGGGCTCCCTCCGCCGTACCGCCCCGCGCGACCGCGCGGGCGTGACCCTCGCCGAGCTCATCCTCGCCACGGGCCTCGCCTCCATCGTGGTGGCCGCCACCGTGTCCATCGTCGACACCACCCTCTCCCTCTGGACCCGGGGGGAGACGGTCCGCCAGGCGCGGGAGGAGGCGGCCGCCGTCCTCTCCATCCTCGGCGACGACCTGCGGCAGGTGCACGGCGGCGAGCAGGGGGACCTGCTCGTGGACTGGGAGCTCTTCGACGTGGAGCGGGACGGCGTCGTGGAGCGGCTCCACCCGCGCCTCCGCTTCGTGCGGGACGCCGCCGCGAGCGAGGTGGCCCGCATCGAGCGCCGCCGCCTCGCCAGCGAGGCCCGCGCCGAGCGCGACCGGATCGCCCTCGCCGCCGGGGACGACGCCGCCAAGCTGGCCGAGGCCCTCTCGGAGCTCGAGCTGCTGGAGGCCGCCGGCGTCAGCGCGGAGCAGGCGGCCCAGGGCATGCTCGGGGCCCCCGACCTGCGCGCGTCCCGGCTCGTCGAGGTGCTCTACGCCGTCGTCCCCGAGGGGCGCGAGGGCGACCGTCGGTACACGGGGGTCCTGTACCGGGCGGAGCGGATCCACTCGCCGGACACCCCGCCGGTGCTCCTCGGTGACGACGCCTTCGACCGTCGGGGGATGCCTGACCTGAACCTCGCCCGGGAGGTCGCCCGTGGAGTGCTCTGGATGCAGCCGCTCATGGCCACCCAGACCACGCGGCTCACGCCCGGCGAGGACGGCCGCAGCGGGTGGGGGACGGAGCGCTCGGCCGCGGGCGCGGCCACCTCCTGGGACGCCTGGCGCCTGGGCCGGCCGGACCCCGACCTCACGTTCCTGAACGAGCCCTCCCCGGGGATGCCCCGCGCCGGCGACCGGCCCCTCCTGCCGCGCCGGGTCCGCGTCACCCTGGAGATCCAGCGCCCGGGGGACTTCGACCGGGCCCCGCGGCTCCTGGAGTCCGCGGAGGAGAGCGCCGAGTTCTTCGTGGTCACCAACGGCGCCGCCCTGCGGCCCGCGGTCGGCGGGCACGTGCTCGTGGCGGGCGAGTGGATGGAGCTCAAGCGGGTGACCGGGGACCGCGCCGTGGTCCGGCGCGCCACCCGGGGGACGACCCGCCGGCGGCTGCCCATGGAGTCGAGGGTCCTGTTCGGGGAGTCCGTCGAGATGGACATCCCCATCGCGCTCCACGAGGACAACTGGCGCCTCTCGGCGGGGGACGACGACCGATGAGCGCGCGCCGCCCCCTCGCCGCGCGCCGCGCGGGCTTCACCCTGCTCGAGGTCATCCTCGCCGCCAGCCTCCTGGCCGCCGGGATGTCCATGATCCTCGGCGTCTTCAACTTCGGCGCAGCCGTGGTGCGGAACGCCGAGCTGCGCTCCCTCTCCGCGGGGGCGGTGGAGGCCCTGGTGAACGACCTGGAGGAGACCCTGTTCGAACTCCAGCCGGACGGGACCATCGGGGAGCCGGTGGAGATCCTGGACCGGCCCGTGCCGGGCCGCCCCGACGTCCGCTACAGCGTGGTCTCCACGCCGAACACCGCCCTGCTCGACGCCCGCGGGGTCCCCCGGGAGTACATCGTGGAGGTGCTCGTCACCTGGACCTCCTCCGGCGTGGAGCGGGCCGCGACCTGGAAGACGCTCATGCTCCGCGAGGTCCCCTTCGGCGCCCGCATGCGGCGCCGCTTCGTGCCCTGACGGGAGTTCCCCCTCCATCCCGAGCCCCACCCTGAGCACCACCCTCCACCTCGAGCCCCGGCCCACGCGCCGACCCGGGAGGCCGCCGGCCCCCTGACCTATGATCACGGAGGCGCCCCTGCGCGTCCGCCCGACCGACGAAGACCATGATGAAAGCCCAACGACTCCGCCGAGCCGCCGCCGCCGCCTGCGTGGTGGCCCTGGCCGCCGCCCATGTGACGGCCCAGTGGGGACAGGACGAGGGGGCGGCCCCCGCCTCCCTCGCGGACGAGCTCTTCGCGATCCCCGCCCCGCCGGCGCCCGCCGACGTGCTCATGCTCAAGCTCCGGGACGGCCGGATCCAGTGGGGGGCCATCGGCGACCACGACACGGTCGGGTTCACCTTCCAGCGCCTCGACAACGGCGGGGAGGTCCGGGTCCCCTGGTCGCTCCTCGACCCGCGCCAGTCGGAGCAGCTGCGCACGGACTTCGGCTACGTGGAGGTCGAGGCGGAGGAGGTCTTCGTGGACGCCGAGCGGCTGCTCCTCGAGGGCGGCGGCACGGTCGAGGGCGTGATCGTCTCCCGGGAGGGGGACTCCTTCCTGGTGAAGACCGACGGCAACCTGCAGCGCGTCCCCAAGCGCCGGGTCCGCGGGATCGAGTCCGGCGTGCGGCTGCCCGCCCTGGACGTCTACGGGCGCGAGGAGCTCTACACCCAGTTCTCCTCGGAGGCGGACGAGGAGTCGGCCACCTCGCAGCTGGAGCTCGCGCGGCGGTGCGAGGGCATCCTCGACTTCGTGAACGCCGTCCGGCACTACGAGGCCGCCCTGGAGCTGGGCCTCACCGAGGACGTGGCCAAGGTCGAGGGCATGCTCGCCAGCGCCCGGGTCAAGGCCGGCAACCAGGAGCAGATCGAGTACCTGAGGGAGGCCGACCGGCTCCGCAAGCGCAAGCGCTTCGACGATGCCCTCGCGCTGCTGCAGGCCTTCCCCGAGCGCTTCGCGGGCAGCAAGCTGCTCGACGACGCTCGCAAGCAGGAGGCCAAGCTGCTCGGGGACCGGGACGAGGCCGCCAAGTACCTGGTCCGCACCCGCTGGAAGTACCACACCCGCAAGCTGACCCGGGAGAAGGCCCGGGGGGACAACTTCGAGGCCGCCCGCACCTGGGCCACGGAGGAGGCCAGCCAGGAGATCGCGGCGCTGGTGCTCGCCGACGTCCAGGCCCGGGTCACCAGCGCGGTGTCCGAGGAGGACGTGCTCAAGCTCTGGGAGGAGCGGGACCGCGGGCGCTACGAGTCCAGCACCTACGGCCTCGGCACCTGGCTCCTCGGCGAGGACCGCGCCGGCGCCGGCGGGGACGACCCGGCGGCGGCCGCCAAGGAGGCCGTCTCCGCCGTGGACGAGCAGCGCAAGGCCATCGAGGACCGCATCAAGCGCTACCTCGAGAACCAGAAGATCTCCCGCCGCAACCAGGCCTCCTCGGACGAGGAGGACGTGGCCCAGACCTTCTGGGAGGGGTGGTCCGTGAACGGCCGGAGCCTCTGGCTGATGTCCTACTACATCGAGGAGTCCGGCGACTTCGAGGTGCGCCCGCGGGCGAGCCTGAAGCCCTGCAAGACCTGCGGCGGCCTCGGCGCGCTCGAGCTCCTCGTGACCGGCACCGTGCTGAGCGGGGAGACCGCCTCGGTGGCGGCCTGCCCGGTGTGTCGCGGGGTGAAGGTGACCCGCCGGGTCTACTTCCGATGAGCCGCCCCCTCGCCCTGCTCGGGGCCGCCGCGGGGCTGCTCCTCGCGGGGTGCTCCTCGACGCCCGACGTCCGCCCCGTGCCGGAGGGCGTGCGCCCCCTGGCCGCCGCTCCGGAGGTGGTGGACGGCGCCGGAGGTGATGCCGGCAGCGACGCCGCGACGGACGCGGTCGCCGCGGCCGACGGGGGCTCAGCGACTGACGGGGGCTCAGCGACCGACGGGGGCCCCGGGGCGCCGACCCGGGCGGAGGACGTGCAGGTCCGCTGGCCGGACGAGGTGGAGGGGGTCGCGGAGGCGGTGGTGGCCACGGTCGCCGGCAGCTCGATCGGCGTCGGGGAGCTCGTGTCCAAGTGGGTCATGCGGGACCCCGACGCGGTCCGAGGCCTGCTGGACGACCTCATCCTCTCGCGGATCGTCCTCCTCGAGGCCGCGGCCCTCGGGCTCCAGCCGCCCGCCGAGGACGTGGAGCGGCTGGTCAACCAGCGCCTCGACGCGCTGGAGACCCAGGCCCGGGCCGCCGGGGCCCCGGACCTCGCGACCTTCATCCGCGCGCGGCTCGGCTTCGAGCCGGACCCCTTCCTGCGCCAGCTCAACGAGGAGGCGGCCATCGACGCCCTGGCCCCGCGCTGCGTCCGGGCCTGGCTGCTCGCCAACGACCGGCGCGAGGTGCGGGCGATCACGGTGGAGGACCGCTCCGCCGTGGACGAGGTCCAGGCCCGCCTCGCGCGAGGGGAGGCCTTCGACGCGGTGGCCAGGGCCCTGTCCACGGACGGGTCGAGCGAGGAGGGCGGCCGGGTCCCCGCGCTGGTCCGCGGGGAGAGCGTCCTCGCCCGCACCGCCTTCGCCGCCGAGGTGGGGGACGTGGCGGGCCCGGTCCGGGAGGGGGAGGCCTACCTTTTCGTCCTCGTGGAGGCCGCGCCCGCGCCCCTCGAGGGGCCCTGGACCCGGGTCGGCGCCGCGGTGGACACGAGCCTCTCGGCCCGTCCGGTGGAGGACCCCGAGTTCTGGCAGTGGAAGGAGGCGATGACCCGTCGGTACGACGTGGACACGGAGCCCTTCCTGGGCCTGATCCGGTGACCGAGCGCGCGGGCAAGAAGGTGGGCGCGCGGCGCCGACCGCGCTTGAATTGGAGGCCCCGGATCGCCACTCTCGACCCATGGACGACTCCCTGCTTGGAGCGGAACTCGAGGACGACGAGGCGACGGCCGTGATGGAAGACCCGAACGACCCCGCCGGTACGCCCGAAGAGGTATCGGTCGGCTCCGAGGCCGAGGAGAACGCCGCGGAGGCGAGCTCGGACGACGAGGCCCTCCAGGGGCCGGACGCCGCCTCGGAGGACGCCGAGGAGGACGCCGCGGAGCGCGGCCCCGGGCCTGGCGCCGACCTGAGCGACGAGCAGCTGGAGGAGCGCACCCTCGCGCTCCTGTTCGCCTCCCCCGACCCCCTGTCCGTGGGGCGCCTCGTGAACCTGCTCGAGCGGCCGCCGGCGGCCCGCGTCCGGGCGGCCATCGAGGCCATCGGCCACCGCCTCCAGTCCGCCGGGCTGCCCCTGCAGCTCCGGGGGATCCGCGGTGGCTACACGCTCATGACCGTGCCCGAGATGGGGCAGGTGGTGGGCCGCCTCGCCAAGGGGCCGGCGATCGAGCGCATCAGCCCCGCTGCCCTGGAGACGCTCTCGATCGTCGCCTACCGGCAGCCGGTCACGAAGGCCGAGATCGAGGCCATCCGCGGCGTGCAGGCCGGGCCGATCCTGCGCTCCCTCGTGGACCGCGGGCTGGCCCGGGTGACCGGGCGCGCCGACGTCCCCGGCCACCCGCTCCAGTACGGGACCACCAAGGACTTCCTGGACCGGTTCGGGCTCATGGGCCTCGACGACCTGCCCAGGGACGCCGAGCTCGCGCGGGACTGACCCCGGCGGGGCTCGCCCTGCACCGGATCGAGTTCGCGAGGGACCGGGCTCCAGCCGTGCTGGGCCCGCCCGCGCCCCCCATGGCGAACCGCAGGGCCCCGTGGCGATCCGCCGGACCTCGGCCCGCCCGCCTCCCGTCCCGGCTCGGGGCCTCCGGGGACCCTCCCCCGTCACCGCCCGGGGCGCAGCGCCGCGGCGGTTGCCCTGCTCCATCGGCCCCCCGTACACTCTTGCGCCGCCCCCGCGGCGTGCCCATCCGCGCGTCGAGCGGACCCCCGTTCGCGCGCCCCAAGCGGTCCTCCAGGCCGCCTCCCGACACCATCCCATGTCCGAAACGCCCCAGCAGTCGAACCAGCACGAGGACGACCTGATCGTCGTCCCCGAGGGCCAGAGCCGCCTCCGCTACCTCGCCACCATCGGCCTGGTCCTGTTCCTGCTCATCATCTTCGTCGTCGCCGACACCTTCCAGGCCTCCCTCACGGGCGGCGGCGGTCAGGAGGACCCCGTCTACCTCACCTGGACCGACCCCATCTCGGGCGAGGCGCAGCAGGTCCTGGAGTCGGAGTTCTTCAGCACGAGCCGGAACCTGACGATCATGGGCAGCTTCGGGCTCTACTTCCCGGACAGCGCGGTCTACGGCGAGGCCCCCGCGCCGCGGAACGGCGCGCCGAAGCCCACCGAGGAGGACATCGCCTCCTTCCTCGTCTTCGAGGACATCGCCCGCGACACCGGCGTCGCCGTGAGCCGCTCCGAGCACGTGGCGCTGCTGAAGGCGGTCTTCGGGAACAACGCCGGCATCCAGCAGGCGGCCGCCAACGCGCGCATGCCCGTCGAGCAGCTCGAGGACATGGTCCGCCGCATCGAGCGGGTCAGCAAGCTGCGCAACCTCATGATGGCCGCCGTGGTCGTCCCCGACTCCGAGGCCATCGAGGCACAGTGGAAGGAGGACAACCCGCTCTTCAAGTTCCAGGTGGTGACCACCGCCACGGAGCCGTTCATGGACCAGGCCCGCTCGGAGGCGCCCGACGACGAGGCGCTGACCACGTGGTTCCACGAGCTGCCGATCTTCAGGCAGCAGACCCTCTTCACCCAGCCGACGGTCACCCCGGACGTGGCCTACGTGCCGCTGGGGGAGGGCGCCGTGTTCGACCCCGCCGCGCTCCTGGCGGCCTACCCCGCCCCCGAGGGCACCGACCTCGAGGAGCAGGCCCGCAGCTACCACACCCAGAACCGGAGCACCCGCTTCCGGGTCCCGGCCGACCAGCAGCAGACGACGATCGGCGAGGACGGCGAGAAGATCGTCCGCGACACGCCGAAGCTCTTCTACGACCTCGAGGAGGTCCGCGAGCAGGTGGACTACGAGGCGCCGATCCACGCGGCGCTCCGCGCCCTCCTGACCGACCTCCAGGACCGGTCCAGCCAGGGGGAGGAGGTCGACCTCTCCGCCGAGGCCGCCAAGTACGGGCTGACCTTCTTCGAGGGGCCCGAGGGCGGCTTCGAGCGCGAGGCCGTCGCGACCCAGGAGCCCTGGGGCTCCCCCCTGGCCGCCGGCCAGCTCATCTTCGCCGAGGAGGGCTCGATCCTGCCCAGCGTGCTCGTCTCGGAGAAGGCGCTGTCCATCGCCCGCTCGCGGGCCAAGCGCGATCGCGAGGAGCCGCCCTTCGCCGACATCCGCGAGGACGTGGTCGGCATGTGGGCCGAGGAGCGCTCGAAGGAGATCGCGGTCGACACTCTCGACGGGGTGCGCGAGGTGCTCGCGGCCAGGCCCGAGGACGTGGACGCCGCCGACTGGCGCCCCGAGATCGCCATCGACGACCTGCGGACCCTCGCCACCGAGGCTGGCTACTCCGTCGTGGAGCGCGACTGGCTCGAGCGCAACTCGGTCCCCAACGACGACTTCAACGCGGCCACCCCGGTCCAGCGCTTCCTGCGCGGCAACGTGGACATGCACGGGCTCGAGCCCGGCCAGGTGGCGCCGGCGGTGGCGAGCCCGGCGGGGGACGAGGTCTACCTCGTCCGCCTCGAGGGCAAGCAGGAGCAGGCCGTGGACGGCATCGGTGCCCAGACGCTCCTCCAGCTCCGGGGCGCCGCGCGCTCCGAGGACCGCAGGGAGTTCGGCGCCAAGGTCTTCCTCGGCGACGGTCCCTGGATGACCGAGACCGTCGGCGTGGGCTTCCCGGAGCGGACCCGCCGCGAGGCCGAGCGGGCCGCCGACGCGGGCTGATCGCGGACGCGGCGGGGCCCTCCCGAGGCGCCCCGCCGGACATCCCTCGCGCCACTCTCGATGGGGCCGCGTCGGGACGCGGTCCCGTGGAGGGCGGCAGTGCGGTGGGACCCTCGAAGCAGGATCGTCCGGACAGGTGACCCCGCTCCTCTGAGTCGCCTTCTTGGTGCGCTCGCCCGGAGTGGACCTCCAGGCAGGGCCCATTCACCGGTCCTGGCCCAGGGTCAGGCCCGAGCGAGGGAGACCCGGAAGATCGAGCCGCCGCCGTCCCTCGGGTGGACCGATACCTCCGCGCCCATGGCCTCGGCCTGCAGCGCCACGAGGTGCAGCCCGAGGCCCGTGCCCTTGGTCTTGCGGGTGGCCTCGTCCCCGAGGCGCAGGAAGGCCTCGAAGATCCGCGTGCGGTCCTCCTCGGGGATCCCCGGCCCCCGGTCCAGCACCTCAAGCACGGGGCGCGACCGGCGGTCGAGGCGCGTGCGGACGAGGATCGACGCGTCGCCGTCGGCGCCCTCCCCCGCGTACTTCCGCGCGTTCTCGACGAGGTTGGTGAGGATCACGTGGACGGCCTCGGGGAGGAGCTGGACCTGCGGCAGGTCGTCGGCCAGCTCGAAGGTCAGGTCCTCCGCCCTGGTGCCGCCCACCAGCTCGAGGTTCGGGCGGACCGCCGCGACCTCGCCGTTCAAGCTCCCCGCCGAGGGGGCGTGGTCCTGGTCGGAGAGCTTGCGGCGCAGGAGGACGCGGTCCACCAGCTGGTCGAGCCGGTCGGACTCGGTGACGATGCGGGAGAGGTAGTCCTCGCGGCGGGCGTCGTCCTGGTACCAGCCTTCCTGCAGCATCTCGCCGTACAGCTTCACCGCCGCGATGGGCGTCCGGAGCTCGTGGGTCACCGACGCCACGAAGTTGCGGGTGCGCTCCGCGCCCTCCCGGGTCCGGCGGATGCTGGAGAGCAGGAGCTGGATCCCCACGGACATGGAGATCATGAGCACGAGGGCCACGGCCCCGAACCAGTAGTTCTGCACCCGGAAGCCGCGCCGCCGCTCGCCGGCGTCCCCGGCCACGAACATCGTCCCGCGCGAGAGGATGTCCGGCGGGACGTCCTGCTCCATGTCGAAGAACGGGAGCAGGTTGTCGAGGGCGAAGTAGACGTCCGGGTCGTTCGCAAGGGGAGCCCCGGGCGGCAGGAAGCGCAGGGAGGGGCCGAGCACCTGGGGCGCCTCCTCCTCGGGGAGCCTGGAGAAGAGCCAGGCCGGGTCGAAGGCCATGCCCTGGACGAGCATCAGGTCCCGGGTGATGGGCTCGAAGCAGGTCTCGAGCATCGGCACCGAGAGCTGGGGCATCACCACCCGGCGGTAGGCGATCAGGAGGGGGGAGCCCGAGGGCTGCGCCCGGGTGGCGCGGAAGGAGAAGTAGCCCACGTGCACCTCGTGGACCTCGCCCTCGTACAGGGCCTGGTTGGCGTCCAGCGCCGAGCGGCACTCCTCCACGCCGGCGTCCGCCGTGTTCAGGAGCACGGCCCGCAGGCGCCGCTGCCGGGTCTGCCCCCAGCCCTCGAACGCCACGCTCTGCAGCTCGGCGGAGGCCAGGGACTCCGTGGCCTCGACGCCCTCGAGGAACTCCCGGCGCACCACCTCCCGGAGCTGCGTCGCCACCGGGTCGTCCGCCGCGCCCTCGCCGAGGCCCCGCAGCACGTCCACCTGGATCGCATCCCCCGCGGGCTCCCTGGCGGGGTCGGGGGCGACGAAGGAGAACCACCCGAGCAGGGAGTCGGGCCTGGGCTCCGAGGTGAGGGGGGAGGCCTCCGTCCGGATCGGACCCAGGTCGTCCACGAAGGCGTCCTGCCGGTAGGCCTCGAAGGGCCGGGCGAACTCCCGCTCCAGTTCGATGTTGACCCGGCGGAAGCACTGCTCGGCGAGCCGCCGCGCCGCGTCCCCGCACTCCTGGGGGAGCTCCTGGAGGACGCGCTGCTGCTCCCGCTGCAGCTGCCGCCACAGCAGGCCGCCGAAGACCACGGCGGGCAGGACGACAAGGAGGACGTAGAGGAAGAGCGCGGTCCGCCCCGAGGGGCCCCGGAGCTGGGACGGACGGAGCGCGAACCTCACGGTCGACCTCAGGCGTACCAGCGGTAGCCCTTGCCGCGCACCGTCTGGATGAGCGTGGGCTTGCTGGGCTCGGGCTCGACCTTGCGGCGGAGCCCGACGATGTGGATGTCCACGGTGCGGGTCTCGACGTTGGCGCTCTGGTAGTGCCAGACGTCCAGCAGCAGGTCGTCGCGGGTCACCACGCGGTCGTGGTGCTCGATGAGGTAGCTGAGGATGTCCCCCTCGCGCGGGGTCAGGGGGATCGTCGTGCCGTCGCGGTGCACCTCGAGCCGCGCCAGGTCGACCTTGATGTCGCCGGGCAGCTCGAGCATGGCGGGCGGCGCCGACTCGATCTTCGCGCGGCGGAACTGGGCCTCGATCCGGGCGACCAGCTCCCGCGGCGAGAACGGCTTCTTCATGTAGTCGTCCGCGCCGGCCTCGAAGCCGCGGATGAGGTCCTCCTCGTCCGCGAGGGCCGTGAGGACGAGCACCCGGACCGTGTGCTGGTTCGCGCGCAGCTGCCGAAGGACGTCGAGGCCGCTCTGTCCGGGGAGCATGAGGTCGAGGACGATCAGGTCGAAGGGCCCGCCCTGCGCGACCTCGAGCGCCGTGTCGCCGTCGTGGGCGAGGGTGACGGAGTGGCCCGCGTGCTCGATGGCGTCGCGGATCCCGAGGGCCAGCGCCTCCTCGTCCTCCACGACGAGGATCTTCCTGGGTTCGTTCGGCGTGCCTTGGGCGTTGGGGGCGGAGGTCATCGGCGCTGATCTTCGGGGGACGGAGGGGGAGGGCGTGCGTCGCTCTACGACGTGGAGGACGTGCGGTGAGCGGCGGCCGCTCGCCTCATCCCGTTCGCGAGAATCGCGTACGACTCCCGTGAGGAATATCGGGTGGCGGGGCGGCCCACCGACCCCGCTTATCGGCTTTTTGGCCCCCCTGTGGCGCCCCGGGAGGACCCTGAGGCCCCGTGGAGCCGCCGCGGGGCCCAGCGCCGTCGGCCCCGCGCCGTCAGCGCGGCGCGGCGACCTCGGGGGCCGCCTCCAGCAGGCCCGCCCCGCGGAGCGCCGCTCGCCCCGCCTCGGGCAGGCGCAGGTAGTCGGCCCGCCTTGGAGGGCCCGTCTCCAGCCAGCCCGTCGCCACGGGGACGTCGCCCGCGGCCGCGAAGGTCGCGGCGAGCAGGAGCCGGAGGGCGCCGGTGTCCACGCCCGCGTCGCGAGCCTTCTGGAAGGCGAGCCGGA
>JASFWR010000282.1:0-4960 GCA_050049155.1 Planctomycetota bacterium
CCCCGAAGGCTGGCCCCCGAACCGTGTCGTGGATCCCGAGGAAGGCCCGCAGGCCCGACCTGCGGTCGTGGATCGCGGAGATCTGCTCGAAGCCCTCGCGGGCCATGGCGTCGAGGACGTGGACGGACATGGGTCCGAGGAGGGTAGCGGTGGCGGAAGGCGGACGCGCCGGGATCGCGTCGGAAGCTAAGGTTGCGGGGAAGATCCCCGCCCGACGGGTCGTCCACCCCCTCGCGATCCCACGCAGCCTCCCATGCGATTCCAGACCCAAGCCGCCCTCTGCGCCCTCACCCTCGCGGTCACCGCGTGCAACACGCCCGGCGAGGGGCAGGCCAGGCCGGTCGAGGGCCAGGAGGTGGAGTGGATCGGACCCCAGGGTCCGGAGCCCTACGACCCGAACATCACCAAGGACCGACGGAAGGCCGGCGCGGTGCTGGCGGACATCGACAAGTCCCTGCGGATCTGGAACAACATCCTCCTCACGGGGAGCGCCGCCAAGGACGGCTCGACCCTGAACATCGTGGAGGCCGACCTCCGCCGGAAGGTCAACAGCAAGCTCCCCATGCTGCTGGAGCAGCTCGAGACCGGCCCCCCCATCAACCGCCAGATCGCCGCCGCCTCCATGGGGTTCAGCGACGGGACGAGGGTGCTCGGCCCGCTCCTCGCGGCCCTCGACGACGACTCCCCCGAGGTGGTGGCCAACGCCCTCCTCGGCCTCTCGATCCTCCGGGACCCGGCGACGCCGCGCATCCCGCTGGCGTCGAAGCTGGAAGACGTGCAGCAGACCCTCGCCGTCCGGAACAACGCCGCGCGCGCGCTCCGCGCGGTCGGACTCCTCGGCCTCGAAGAGGCCGACCGGGCGGCGGTGATCCGAGCCGGTCGGGCCGCCCTCGGCGACCCGGAGGAGGGGCTGCGCCCGAGCGGCGCGCTGATCCTCGCCGAGGTCGCGGACACGGACTCGATCCCCGAGCTCTCGCGGGCCCTGACGGACCCGACCCCCCTGGTCGCCCGCGCCGCGAGCCGCGCCCTCGCGCGGATCGGCAGCGTCGAGCCCGAGTTCAAGGGGAAGGCGGCGCGCGCCCTCACCTCCGTCCTGAACAGCGTGGACCCGGAGCGCGTCCGCCCCTCGATCCTCAAGGACCTGCAGGCCCTGGCGGGCAAGAACTACGGCGACGACATCGAGGAGTGGGTCCGGTACGCCCAAAAGCTCCCCTGAGCCGCCCGGGTCGGGGTGCAACCGGGGAGGCGCCTCCGGCTACCCTCCCCGTGATGGTTCTCCCGACCCGACCGAGCACCGACGACCGCACCGCGGCGGCCGAGGAGCCGCACACGGCGCCCTCCGCGGCCCCCCCCACGGGCCCCCCCACGGCCCCGGCCGGCACCCTGCCGAGGTCGGCGCGGGGAGGCGGGCGGCGCCTGCTGCTGTTGCTCGTGCTCGCCGCCGCCTCCGCCGGCGGCGCGGCCCTCGCGCAGGAGGAAGCGCCCCCCGGCGACCCCCTCGACCGGGCGGCCCGCCGCGCCCTGGACGAGGCTCCGCCCAGGGTCAAGCTCGGCAAGATCCGCGGGGCCCGCATCCGCTCGACGGTGGAGTTCGCCGACCCCGAGGCCGGGCCGCACACGCTGACGTTCTCCGCGGGCTTCCCCGCCCGGTCGCGCCTGACCCTGGCGCGGGACCGCTGGCGGGTGGAGCGCTTCCAGCTCGGCGGGACGTGGTTCGGCCTCGACCGCTCCCGGGAGGAGCTCGACGCCGACCCCTCGAGCGAGCTCCTCGCCGGCGGGCGCCTCGAGTCGACGCGCGTCGACGTGGCCATGCGCCGAGCGCTGTTCTTCTGGCCCGACGAGGGCGACCTGGTCGGGGCGGGCTTCACCCGCACCGCGAAGGTCGGCGACATCGGCGTGTTGATCGTCTCCCTGGACCGCGACAGCGGCCGGCCGACCCACGTGCGGGCCTTCGGCCAGGACGGCAAGGTCATGGCGGAGTTCCGCGGGGTCGAGTGGGCGCGCCACGGCGAGCGGTGGTGGCCAGCGAGCTTCGAGTTCCACACCGACGGGACCCTGCTCTGGCGCGAGACCGTGGAGCGGGTCGAGGACGGGTGGAACTTCACCGACGTGTGGTTCCTGCCGGTGGACCGAACGCGGGGCCTCGTGGGTCAGCCCAACGACGAGCGGCTGCGCATGGTGCCCCGCCCCGCGACCTGGACGCGGACCTACGCGCTCGACCCGGGCCCCGCGCCCGCGGACTGGCGGGGACCGGGGCGGCGCGCCCTCGAGAGCGCCGCCCGAGAGCTCGAGGGCACGGGCCTGCAGGCCGCCCCGGCGGTGGAGGTGGTCCTCGACGGGTCGCGGCGACCCACCGCCCTGCGGGTCACGACGGTCGGCGACGGACTCGGCGCGGAGGGCTGGACCCGCCGGGCCGCCCAGCTGGCCTGGGTCCACCGCGCCGAGCGCGGCGTGCCGGGGACCTCCGCCTTCGAGGCCGTGCGTGGCGCGGCCAGCTCGAGCGGTGAGGCCCGCGACCTCCCCCACCTCGTGCTCGAGGGGCTCTCGGAGGACGGAGGAGCCGTGCGCGTGGGGGTGGTACAGCCTTTCGAGGCGGCCGAGGCCCCTGTCCCCGGCGGAGGTCGGACCCCCTGAGAGGTCACCCAAGGCGTCCTCTCCAGAGGACGCCGTGGTCCACGGAGGCCCGAGCGCCCGGAGCGGCCGGGGCGAGAGAGTGTCTCGTTTCGAGCCACAATGGCGCCTCCAGGTACCGTGAGCTGGGTCCGAGGCTCCCCCTGACCTCGTCCGACCCCACCCTGGGGTCGGAGGCAGCGGCCCGGCACGGCAGTTGATCCCGGACGGGCCCCAGACCCTCCCTCCCCGGAGCTCCCCATGAACTGCACCACCGCCCGCCCCCGCCGGATCCTCCAGGCCCTCGCCGCCGCCCTGGTGGCGCTCCTGATGGGCCCCGGCGTCGCCCTGGCCTCCGCGGCCGAGCCCGACCCGGCGAGCCCCGAGGCCACCCAGCGGACGGTCCAGCGCACCAGCTCCAGCTCCCGGAGCGTCTCCCAGCGCTCCTCCTCCTCGCGATCGGTGTCGCGCTCGTCGGTCCAGCGCTCCAGCCCCCAGCGCTCCTCCAGCGTCCGCCGCACGTCCCCGTCGACCCGCTCCACGCGCTCGACCGGGATCTCGACGCCGACGCGGACCCGCAGCGCCACCACGCGGAGCGCCACCCCCACCCGCGTCACCACCCGCCCGAGCTCGACGCCGTCGGTCTCGAGCCCGACGCGCACCATCTCGACCAGTCGCCCCACGGTCCGGCCGACGCGGAGCACCAGCAGCGGCGGGGTGGTCAGCGGACGCCCCTCCCCGAGCCAGCCGACCCGGACCTCGACCACGCCGAGCCGCCCGCAGCCCGTGGGGTCCCCGGTCACCGGCTGGTCCACGCCGGGTCGCACCAGCTCCTCCGGGAGCAGCCTGACCACGCCCTCGACCCGCGGTACCTCCCCCACGGTCATCGACTTCGGCGAGGCGGTCGTCCCTGCGCGGCGCCCGTTCCCGCGGCCGACCGCGAGCTCGAGCCCCGCGCCCTCGTCCACGGGCCAGAGCCGCTCCCTCAACCAGCGGATCCGCGGCCTGAGCTCCGACGTGGACCTGGCCAAGGTCCGTCGGAGCGCCAGCGAGAGCCCCCGCGCGAAGGGGCAGATCGACCGCGCCGACGTGCTCGCCCGGTACCGCAGGGCCTCCGCGACGCCGACGACGACCACGGACGACGCGACCCGCTCGCGCATCTCGGCCGCCCGCCGCGACGCCGCCGCCCGCTCGGCCGCGGAGCGCACGGCGTCCGCGCGCCGCGACCTCGCGGACAAGAGCGCCGCGCGGACCCAGGCGGCGCGCTCCAAGGCCGCGGACGACGCCACGGCCGCGCGCATCCAGGCGGCCCGTGAGAAGGCCGCCGCCGACGGCACGCGCGCGCGGATCGAGGCGGCGCGCCGGGACAAGGCCGCCTCCAACGAGGCGCGGACCCAGGCCGCCCGGCAGAAGTACCAGGACCGCGTCCGCGCGGCCCGGGAGGCCTCCGCGCCGACCGGCGGCGGCCTCGTCGTCGCCGACCGCGGCGCCGTGGGCGGCGGCGTCTGGGGCACCGGCCACGACGACTTCCACTCCGGCGGCTACTACAACAACTGCTACTGGAACTACTGGGGCTGCAACTGGAACTTCGGCTGGTGCAACTGGTGGTGCATGCCCTCGTACTACTGCGGCCTCTGGTGGCACTCGTACTGGTGGTACGGCGGCTCCTGGTGCTACCCGTGGAACTTCTACTGGTACGGCCCCTTCATCCCCGCGCGCTCCTCGGTCGTCGTCTACGACGACCCCGAGCCCGAGGTGATCTACGTGGAGGTGCCCGCGGACGAGGTCGTGCAGGGCGAGGCCCTCGTCGACCCGGCCCCCGCCGCGGCCCCGGCCTTCGTGCCGCCCGCGCCCAGGGACCCCGCCGTGGACCGCGAGCTCAACCGCGCCACCGGGTACTACCTCACCCAGGGGGACCGCGCGTTCCGCGAGGGGCGCTACGGCGACGCGGCGCACTTCTACGCCAAGGCCCTCGAGTACTCCCCCGACAGCGGGATCCTGTACCTGGTCCTCTCGGACGCCCTGTTCGCCACCGGCGACTACCGCTACGCCGCCTTCGCCATCCGCAAGGCCCTGGAGCTGGAGCCGGACCTGGCCGCCAACGTCTTCGACAAGCGCGACTTCTACGCGGTCCCGGGTGACTTCGACCGGCAGATCGCCACGCTGGAGCGGTTCGTCGAGGACCACGTGATCGACGACGACGCGCGCCTGGTGCTCGCGGCGAACTACCTCTTCGGGGGCCGCCCCGCCGCGGCGGTGGACCTCTTCGAGTCGCCCTTCAGCGAGAACCTCCGCGGGAGCGGCGCCGGCGTCCTGATCCTCGAGGCCGCGAAGGTCGCGCAGTTCGGCC
>JASFWR010000283.1:0-4949 GCA_050049155.1 Planctomycetota bacterium
GTCGCCGACGTGGGTACGGGCTCCGGGTGCCTGGCGGTGACCCTGGCGCTCGAGCTTGAGGGCGCCACCGTGGACGCCATCGACCTCTCCCCGGAGGCCCTCGCCTGGGCCGAGCGGAACCGCGACGGGCACGCCGCGGCGGTGGCGCTGCACGAGGGTGAGGGGCTGGAGGCGCTGGCGCGGCTCGCCGCCGAGCACGGCCCCTTCGACCTCATCGTCAGCAACCCGCCGTACGTGGAGCCCTCCGAGCGCGAGCTCCTGGAGCCGGAGGTCCGCGAGCACGAGCCGGCGCTCGCGCTCTACGCGCCGCCGGGGGACCCGGACCACTGGGTGCGCGGACTCCAGCGGCAGGCGGCGACAGCGCTGCGGCCCGGGGGGATGCTGCTGGTGGAGCTCGGTCACCTCCAGGCGCCCAGGCTCGCGGACCTCGAGGTCGGCGAGGGGTGGTCGCCGGTCGAGGTGGTGGAGGACCTCGCCGGGGTGCCGCGGGTGCTCGCCCGCAGCCGGACGGCACCCTGACGCGCGGGCGGCGCCGCTCACGTTCGAACAGGCGGCCCAGCGCAGATGATCCAGCGCAGGCCTGCCAGCGCTGTCGGGTCAGTCCCGGATGGTCGCCACGTACTGCTCGATGGTGTCCCTGTCGGGCGCGGCCATGTTCTGCACGAACACGGCGATCTCGTAGTGCTCGAGGGTGCGGCTGATCTTCTCGCAGCGAACGACGGCGCCGTCGCCGGTGATCCGACGCAGGCCGTGCTCCGTGGGGAGGTCGAACTCCACCCGGAGGGCGGTCATCTCCTCCACGGGGCGGTCGAGGAAGAAGCACACCCCGCCCCGACTGACGTCGCGGATCTTGGCCTCGTGGTCCCCGTCGTCCAGGGAGATGGTGATGGGGAGGTCGAGGCGGGCCCGCCGGAACTTGCGGCGCTCGCGGCCGCCGGGGTCCGGCTGGAAGGCGTTGGGGGAGGATCGGGTCATGGCAGGGTGGGTCGCCGAGGACCCTCCAATGGTAGAGCAGCGAAGCCATCGGATCACGGCCGCTCCTCGGCTACACTGGGGATTCTCTCCCGGGCCCCGGCTTGGGACGATCCGAACCCGCTCCGGGGTCGCCCGCGACCGCTTCACTCGCGCGACCCCCATCCGCCGGCCCACCGCGCCGGCCCCGTCTCCGAGAGGCTGATATGGCGTCCTTCAACAAGGTCATCCTCATGGGCAACCTGACCCGTGACCCCGAGCTCCGATACACCGCCAGCAACATGGCCGTCTGCAAGGTGGGGATGGCGGTGAACCGCCGGGTCAAGGACCAGCAGACCGAGCAGTGGCGCGAGGAGCCGACCTTCGTGGACGTGACGATCTTCGGCAAGCGCGGCGAGGCGTTCGAGAAGTTCCACAAGAAGGGGGCCTCGGCGTTCATCGACGGGGAGCTCCGCTTCGACCAGTGGGAGGACCGTGAGTCGGGCCAGAAGCGCTCCAAGCTCTACGTGGTCGCCAACAACTGGGAGTTCGTGGGCGGCGGCCGGGACTCCGGCGGCGGCCGCGACGGCGGCTTCGACGGCGGCTACGGCGGCCAGCAGCAGCAGCAGCAGGCCGCGCCGGCTGGCGGCTACGGTGGCGGCGGCTACGGCGGCGGCGGCGGCGGGCAGAGCCAGGGCGGGGACGCCGGGGCCGCCTTCCTCGGCGACGACGACACGCCCTTCTGATCCATGACCGAGGCGCCCGAGGCGTTCGATCTGGAAGTCCGGCTGTTCGCCGTGCTCCGGGAGCGCGCGGGCGCCGACTCGGTGCTGGTGAGGCAGGTGCCCGCCGGCACCACGACGGCCGAGCTGAAGGGGCTCCTCGAGTCCCAGTTCGTGGCCGTGGGGGACCTCTCGTTCGCCTCCGTGGTCGTGGGCGACGAGTACGCCGCGGCGGAACGGGTGCTGGCGCCGGGGGACGCCGTGGCGCTCCTCCCGCCGGTCAGCGGAGGCGCTCCCGGGTCGTCGCTGGAGGACGGGGTCTTCGAGCTGTCCGGGGACCCCATCGATCCCGCCGCCCTCCAGGGGCGGGTGGCGAGCCCGAGCTGCGGGGCCATCGTCCTCTTCACCGGGACGACCCGCGAGGTCAACCGGGGACAGGAGGTCTCCCGGCTCGACTACGAGGCCTTCCAGGAGATGGCGGGCCCCGAGATGCGGCGGATCTTCGGGGACTGCCTCGCGGCTCACGGGCCCGGCTCCGCGTCGGACGGGGTGGACCGCACCCTGCGCATGCTGTGCGTCCACCGGACGGGGGTGGTGGGGGTCGGGGAGCCCAGCGTCGTGATCGCCGTGGCGAGCCCGCATCGGGACGCGGCGTTCCTCGCGGCCCGCTTCCTGATCGACACCCTGAAGGACCGGCTGCCGGTCTGGAAGAAGGAGGTCTACCGGGAAGGACACCACTGGATCGGGGACCGGTCCTGAGGCCGGAGCCCTTATACTCCTGGCCCGATCCGGGCCCCTGGACCTCGATCCAGGGCCGTCCGCGCCGGCCCGGCGGGCCGTGGGTCGGTACCGCGAGTCCCCATCCTCACCCCCGATGAAGCCCAGGTTCACCTCCCTCAACGTCCAGGACGTCGAGCGGGAAGAGCTCCCCGTCGACGTCTGCATCGTGGGCGCGGGTCCGGCCGGACTCGCCTGCGCCATCCACCTCTCGCGCCTCCTGAAGGAGGCCGGGGACGAGGATCGGACCATCCTCGTGCTCGACAAGGCGGAGGAGATCGGCCACCACAGCCTCTCGGGGGCGGTGATGGACCCGCGCGGGATCGCGGAGCTCTTCCCCGACTGGAAGGAGCGCGGCTTCCCCGTGCTCTCGGAGGTGAAGGACGACTGGGCGGAGATGCTGCGGCCCGGCGGTGGCGGCATCAAGCTCAAGGGCCCGCTGTGCCCGCCGCCCCTGCGGAACCACGGCAACCTCATGGTCTCGCTCAACGAGGTGACCCGCTGGATGTCCTCCCAGGCCGAGGATCTCGGGGTGGAGATCTACGCCGGGTTCCCGGTGGCCGAGGCGCGCTTCGACGGGGACTCCGACCGGGTGGTCGGCGTGCAGACCCGCGACAGCGGCGTGGCCAAGGACGGCTCGAGGAAGGCCACCTTCGAGCCGGGCATGGACGTGTCCGCCGAGGTGACCGTCTTCGCGGAGGGGGTGCGCGGCAACCTGGCCAAGAACCTCTTCCGGCGCCTCGACGTCATGGACGGTCGGAACCCGCAGACCTACGGCACCGGCATCAAGGAGGTCTGGGAGGTCTCCCCCGAGATCGGGAAGGAGATGCACGGCAAGGTGATGCACACGGGCGGGTACCCGCTCGACACGAAGAGCTACGGCGGCTCGTGGGTCTACGGCATCGCCGAGGACAAGATCTCCATCGGCTTCGTGGTCGGCCTCGATCACCCCGACGCCCGCCTCGACCCGCACGGCCTTTTTGTGAAGTGGAAGCAGCACCCGCGGATCAAGCGGCTGCTCGAGGGCGGCAAGCCGATCAACTACGGTGCCAAGTGCGTGCCGGAGGGGGGCTACTTCTCCCAGCCGCGGCTCCACGGAGACGGGTTCGTGCTCGTGGGCGACACGGGCGGCTTCCTGAACGCCGCCACCCTCAAGGGCATCCACCTCGCCATCAAGTCGGGGATGCTCGCGGCCGAGGGGATCGCCAGGAGCCTCGCCGCGGGCGACACCTCGCGCGAGGGCCTGAAGGGCTACCAGGACGCCTACGAGGCCTCCTGGGCCAAGGACGAGCTGTACCGCTACCGGAACTACCGCCAGGCGTTCTCCGGCGGCCTCTTCGCCGGGATGGTGGACTTCGGGGTGCAGATGGTGACCAAGGGCCGCGGGCTCGTGGCGCGGCGCCCCGGCCACAGCGACCACGAGACCATGGAGCCCCTGGCGCGGTCGCGCATGGAGTCCCCGGAGTACAACGACTCGGACTCCATGGACAAGCTCACGGACGTCTACCTCTCGGGCACCATCCACGAGGAGGACCAGCCGGCCCACCTGCTGGTCAACGACCCGAGCATCTGCGTGGACCGCTGCACCAAGGAGTACGGCAACCCCTGCAAGCACTTCTGCCCGGCCGCGGTCTACGAGTGGCCGGAGGGCACGGACGCCGTGGTCATCAACGCGTCCAACTGCGTCCACTGCAAGACCTGCGACATCATGGACCCCTACGAGAACATCGAGTGGGTGGTCCCCGAGGGCGGCGGCGGGCCCAAGTACCTCGGCATGTGATCACGCCGGCGGCTCCGCCCGCCAGGCGCACCCCCTCCACCCGACCTCACCCATGAAGCTGACCATCAAGGACTCCGGCAAGGCGGCGAAGGCCGACCTGCTCGCGGTGCTCGTCCCCGCCGGCGAGACCCCCAGCCTGCCCGCGGGCGTCGAGGTGGCCGCGGGCTTCCTCGACGGCTTCGACGGCGAGGCGCGCGCCACCCGCACGACCTTCGCCTCGGCCGGCCCCGCCGGGCAGGTGATGCTCGTCGGCCTCGGCGACGCGGACGCCGTGGACGCCGAGGGGCTGCGCCGCGCCGCCGCCATCGCCGCGAAGGCCGCGGTGAAGGCGAAGGCCCGGACGGTCCACGTCGAGGTCCACGCCGGCGCCTGCGGCCCCGAGGACGCCGGCCGCGCCGCCGCCGAGGGAGCGCTGCTGGCGACCTACTCCTACGACGAGTCCAAGAGCGCCCCCAAGGCGTCGCCCCTCCGCACCGTGTCCATCGGCGGCCCGGGCGCCGCGTTCCGCAGGGGGGCGCGTGAGGGAGAGGTCCTCGCGGCGGCCAGCGCCTTCACCCGTGACCTCCAGAACGGCGCGGGCAACGTCGTCACCCCGTCGCGGCTCGCCAAGGAGGCCCGCGCCATCGCCCGGCGCCACCCGCGGATGACCGCCAAGGTCATGGACGAGGCGGCCATGCGGAAGGCCGGCATGGGCCTCCTGCTGGGTGTCTCCGCCGGCT
>JASFWR010000040.1:0-15293 GCA_050049155.1 Planctomycetota bacterium
GCTGGTGGAGACCCCGCGCCGCAGGACGTCGATCGGCGCCTGGGGGAAGCCGGAGAGGACCACCTCGGGCGTGGAGGCGTCGGTCACCTGGAGGATGACCCGGAGCGCCGCCGACCGGTCGAGGCCGAGGTCGTCGACGTGGGCTCCGACCCGGTCCATGTTCGCCATCTCGATGAGCCAGAGGGCGTTGCTCGCGGGCTGGCTGCTCCACTTGAGGGGGGAGAAGGCGCCGGCCCGGTCCTGCTCGAGGTGCAGCTGGTTCCAGCGCCCGTCGCGGTCGGCCACCGTGTGCACGACCTCGCCAGGGATCGGGCTCCGGGCGGACTGACCGTCGACCCAGTCCATCACCGCCACCGCATCGATGGTGTGCCACGCGTGCTCGATCGAGGGGACGACGTGCCGGGCGGTGTCCGCGCCCGCGTCCGCGAGTTCGTCGTGGAGCCGCTCCGTCTGCTCGACGATGAAGGGGTTGGGGTCGAGGTCGGCGTTCCAGTGCCGGATCGGCACGTGCGAGAGGTTCGGCGCCATGGACCCTCCGTCGATGAGGGCGCCGCTGATCGCGTCCAGGTCGACCGTCGAGCTGCGCTGGTACGCGAAGGGGTCGAGGGCCGGCGACGTGCCGAACATGAGCGGGCTCTCGAAGAGGCCCGTGTCGTTGGACCCGTGGTAGGTCGCCCGCAGGGACGCGGTGCCGGTGTGGTTGACCACCGACGCGATACGGAGCCCGTCCGGGTCCATGTGGCGGGCGGCGAAGCTGGCGGCGGCGCCGCCGCCCATGGAGAAGCCCGCGGCGTGGATCCGGTCGAGGTCGAGGGGGAGGCGGGCCACGAGGAACTCGAAGGCGAGCTCGATGTTCCGCTGGGCGTACTCGATGCCGTAGTTGTACTTGTGCGCGCCCAGGGGGATGAAGACCACGTAGCCGCGCGCCATGGCCTCGTTCACCAGCGGGGAGTTCTGGACGACGTCGGCCGGCTCCTCGCCGTAGCCGTGGAAGAGGGTCAGGACGGGCGCGGGCCAGGTCACCGTCGTCGGG
The DNA here is from genome assembly GCA_050049155.1 of Planctomycetota bacterium. Classification (GTDB taxonomy): domain Bacteria; phylum Planctomycetota; class UBA1135; order UBA1135; genus Saltatorellus. The sequence goes on from JASFWR010000040.1 coordinate 1,034, forward strand.
ATGGCGAGGATGAACTGCTCCTGCCAGTCCTGGCCGGGGAGGCTCAGGCGGACGTCCAGCATCCGGGCCGCCACGAGGTTCCACTGCATGGACGGCGTGAAGGGCGTGACCGAGAAGCCCCCCAGGGACGACTGCGTGGGCGCTCCTTGGGCGGCGGGACTCTGCGTGGGAGAACCCTGCGTGGTGGTGCCCTGAATTGCGGCGAGACTGAGAGCGAGAGCGACGATCATCGAGGCAAACTCCGTGCGGTGTTGCGGCTCGGAGAGCGGCGCAGCGACCCCCACTGCACGACCCTCCAACGAAACCTATCCCGCCACCCGGGCGGAGCTTCGGAATCACCCATGAGTCCCAACTCGAACCGCACCGCAGCCATCGGAGCCGCCCTCGCGTGCCTCGGAGTGGGAATGGAGGCCTTCGGGGCCCATGGCCTCGAGGGGGCCCTGGAGGGGGTCTCGGACGCCCAGGAGCGGCTGGAGTGGTGGGGGACGGCGGGGTCCTACCACCTGCTCCACGGGGTCGCGCTGGTGGCCCTGGGCGCGGCCCTGGGCCCTCGCGCCCGCGTGCCGGGGGCGGCCTGGTGCCTCGTCCTGGGAGTCGTCGTGTTCTCGGGCACCCTGTACGCCATGGCCCTCGGTGGCCCCAGGGTCCTCGGGGCGGTCACCCCGATCGGCGGGCTGGCGCTCATGGTGGGCTGGGCCTGGGCCGCCTGGACGCTCCTCTCCGGGCGCGAGGGCTGAGCCGGGCGCGGCCGTCCCGGCGGGGGAGCCGGCCGCTGGAGCCTCAGTAGCGGGCGGACGCCCGCTCCTCGACCGTGACCGCGTCCGCCGCGGTCAGCTCGTCGTAGAGCGCGGCGACGCGGGCGGTCACCGGACCCGCCCCGAGGAACCGGTGCTCCCCGATCGAGCGGATGGGCACGACGCTGCGCACGGAGGTGGTCATGAAGGCCTCGTCGCAGTCGGCGAGCTCCTCGACGGCGACGAAGCGCTCGTGGACGGGGAGGTCGGCGGCACGGGCGAGGTCGAGCACTGCTCGCACGGTGACGCCGGGCAGGACGCCGCTCGGCGCGTGGTGGAGCGCTCCGTCTCGCACGAGCACGACGTTGCTCTGCGTCCCCTCGAGGACCATGCCCTCGTCGGAGACCATCACGAACTCGTACGCGTCCGGGTCCCCGTGGGCCTGGATCCAGGCCTCCCGCAGGGGAATGAAGTTCGAGGTCTTCACCGCCGGATCCGGGCGGCGGAGCCCGGGGGCCAGCTGCAGGTGGGCGCCCTGAGTTCGGAGCGCCTCCGGGACGCCGCGGAACGGCGTCGCCGCGATCAAAACGCAGCTGTCGCTCCCGAGGGCCGTCGCCGGCTCGGCGGTGACGTCCACGCGGAGCCGCGCCTCACCGTCGAAGGCTGCGGCGGCCTGTCGCGCGGCGGAGTCCAGCGTCCGCACGAGGTGTTGCTCGTCGTACTGGAGAGGGCGAGCGAAGCCCGCGGCAGACTCGCGCAGGCGCTCGAGGTGGGTCCTGAGCCCGAAGAAGCGGTTCCCACCGAAGGTCCGCAGGCCCTCGTACACCCCGGCGGGGATCGCGTCGATCGCCCTGGAGGCCGAGCCGAACGCCGCCGGGAAGGAGAGCTCCACGGCGCCCTCCGGGCCCCCGGAGAACAGCAGCTGGTCGCGTAGGTTGTGGTTCGGCATGTCCGGCTCGTGGCCCTTCACGGGATCGTCCTGGGGCGCGGGCTTGTGGCCGCCGCGCGCGCCCATATCATCCGCGCCGCGCGCCGGGGTCGGATCACCAATCCGACGTTCCGCGCGGCCCCGATCATGCCGTCCCCCCGACGAAGCGTCCCCCTCCTCGCCGTCCTCCTCGGCGGGTGCCTCGGCCACAGGATGGACGCCGACGTCCCGGTGGCGCCGAGGCTCACGGTCGAGCGGCTCGGGGACGTGAAGGGGTCGATGACCTTCGACGGGGACTGGGTCGGCGGCGCCCCGTCCCCGGAGTCGGCGGCGGCCTCGGTCGACCTGGCGGCGCGGCGAGGCGTGGGGCTGCTCGTGGACCTCCGCTCCACGGGATCGCGTGCCGCCGCCGACCTCGAGGCGCTCGCCCGGGAGGCCGGCATGGCGGTCGTCGCCCTCGACCCGTCAGGGGCGGACTGCAGCGCCGGGTCGATGGCCCCATCGGACGAGGAGCACGGGCCGGGGCCCACGGAGACCGTCGCCGTCGAGCTGCGGTCGGTCCTGGCGGCGCCCGACCGGCCCGCGGCCCTCGTGCTGGACGACGACGGCGCGCTGGCGGTGCCGCTCTACGGGGCCTACCTGGTCATGGATCGGGGCGTCCCGGCGGACGAGGTGGGCGCCTCCCTGCGCGCGGCGGGGTTCTCCGGAGTCGCGCTCGAGGCGCTCCTGGAGCGGCTCGCGGGCCGCTGACGGGAACCCCGCGACCCGCGGAGGGTGGATCCGACCGCCCCCACGACCCCCCGTCCCCGCGGACGCTATTCTCGCGGGCCATGAAGCCCTCAGCGACCACCTACTGGGACTACATCCGGGTCGAGGAGCTGCTCTCGCTCCAGCAGGGTCTCGCGTCCGAGGACGCGGAGATCACCAACGAGGAGGCGCTCTTCGTGACGGTCCATCAGGTGTACGAGCTCTGGTTCAAGCTCGTGCTCCGAGACCTGAAGAGCGCGCGGGACCTGTTCATGGCGGACGACGTCGCGGAGCAGGAGCTCTCCGGCGTCGTGGAGCGGCTCCGGCGAGTGGCGACGATCTTCCGGGTGGCCGTGGAGCACTTCGCGGTGGTGGAGACGATCCCCACGCGGGCTTACCTCGCGTTCCGGGACAAGCTGATGCCGGCCAGCGGCTTCCAGAGCGCTCAGCTGCGGCAGATCGAGATCCTGTTCGGGCTCGAGGAGGCGGATCGGATCCCGCTAGGGCCGCCGGGGAGTCACCTCGCCGCCCTCGAGGCGCCAGGCGGGGGCGCGAGCCCTGCGCTCACGCGCGTCCAGGAGACCCTCGCCGACGGTCCGACGCTCAAGCAGGCCATCGAGGCGTGGCTGGCGCGCACGCCGATCGACGCGACCCGCTCCGCTGCGGGCGACGTGGAGAGCGACGTGGACGGCTTCGTCGAGCGCTACCTCGAGGCGCACCGCCTCGTGATCGGGCGCAGCCGCGACCACGCGCAGGCCGTGGCCGCGGAGACGGGCCGCGAGGTGGACGTGGCGCAGGCGCGCCTCGGGACCATCTACGAGAAGGAGCGGGCGTCCGTGGAGGCCTTCCTTCGGCCCGAGGGGGCCGGCCAGGCGGCCTCGTCGGCGACGACCCGCGCCGCGCTCGTCTTCCTCGAGACCTATCGCGAGCTCCCGCTGCTCGCGTGGCCGCGGGAGGTGCTCGCCGCGCTGCTGGAGGTTGAGCAGGGCTTCGTGATCTTCCGACAGCGACACGCTCGCATGGTGGAGCGGGTCATCGGCCGCCGGGCCGGGACCGGCGGGAGCGCCGGCGTGGAGTACCTGGACAGGACCGCCCTCGAGTATCGGGTCTTCAAGGACATCTGGGCTGTTCGGACGGTCCTCTTGCCCGTGGAAGACGCTCCGGAGCTTCGGGACCCCGGCTTCTACGGGTTCGGTGAGACCGCCTGATCCTGTCCTCGGCTTCACACTGCCTTGATGGTCGATCGCCAAGGTGCCGCCGGTTCAAGGAAGACCTCAAACATGGCCAAGGAAACCATTCTCGTCGTCGAGGACGACCCCGACATCGTCGAGCTGCTCGAGTACTCCCTCGAGCGAGAGGGCTACAAGGTGCTCGTCGCCAGCGACGGGGAGAAGGGCCTCTCGGAGGCGAAGCGACGCAAGCCAGCGCTCGTGCTCCTCGACCTGATGCTCCCCGGGCTCGACGGCCTCGCCGTTTGCCGCGCCCTGAAGGAGGACTCCTCGACCAAGCCCATTCCGGTGATGATGCTCACCGCCAAGGGTGAGGAGAGTGACGTGGTCGTCGGCCTCGAGTTCGGAGCCGACGACTACGTTCGAAAGCCCTTCAGCCCCCGCGAGCTCATCGCTCGTATCCGCGCCGTCATGCGTCGGGCGCAGCCGCAGGCGGAGACCCGCTCGAGGATCGAACTCGGCCCTGTCGTCCTCGACAAGGAGCGGCACGAGGTGACCATCGACGAGGCGCCTGTCCTCTTCACGCGATCGGAGTTCCGACTCTTCTGGCGGCTCGCCAAGAACCCCGGGCGCGTCTATTCCCGAGACGAGCTGGTCGAGAGCCTGACGGACGGCGAGGCCGTCATCCTCGACAGGAACATCGACGTGCACGTCAGCGCGATCCGCAAGAAGCTCGGCACGCACGGCGGCACGATCGTCACGGTGCGCGGGGTCGGCTACAAGGTCGTCGACTGAGCCTCAAGCGTCTCTGGTGCGCGGGGGCTTCCGATCGCCCGCTCGTGCCGCCGCCCGTGTACCTTCTGGGCCTAGATGATTCGCTCCAAGTTCTTCTGGAAGCTCTTCGGCTGGTACGCGCTCCTGATCTTCATCTCGGTGGGCGCGATCGGGGTCCTCGTCCACCAGAAATACAGCCGGAACCTGGAGGACCAGGTGCGGGTCGACCTGCGGAACCTCGCGGTGGCGCTCGGGGAGCTCTCGCAGGACGACTTCAGCGGCGTCGATCCGCTCTATCTGCAGGAGCGCGTGGAGGCCGTGGGGCAGCGCACGGACCGCAGGATCACGATGATCGCGCGGAACGGTGAGGTGCTCGCAGACTCCGACGCAGTCGCCGCGGAGATGGAGGATCACCTCGAGGGCCGCGTCGAGACGCGCGACGCGCTCGCTCACGGGGAGGGCTACGCGAGGCGGCGCAGCGAGACGACCGGTGAGGAGACGTTCTACGTCGCGGTCTGTCGTGACCACGAGTCGGATCGCGGCGGCCTCGTACGGATCGCGGTGCTCGCGGAGTCGCTCAACCAGAAGGAGGCGGAGGTCGCACGGCTGCTCCTGCTCGCGGCCTTGATCGCGAGCCTCCCCGCGCTGCTCATCGGCGCGTTCGTGGTCCGGCGGATCACCACCCCCCTCGTCAGGATGCGCGATGTCGCGCTCGAGATGGGCGGCGGGGACTACGCGGCGGCGCAGGCGCTTCCTCCCGAGGTCTTCCGTGGGGAGGAGATGATCGATCTCGCCAACTCGCTCCAGCAGCTGGGTCGGTACATCAGCCAGCAGGTTGCAGACCTGACCGCCGGGCAAGAGCGCGTGCGCGCCATGGTGGCTGGCATGGTCGAGGGCGTCATCGCGGTCGACGACCAGGAGCGCATGGTGTTCTCCAACCACGCGGCGCGTCGCCTGCTCGGGCTCGACGACCAGGACCCCGATCCGACGAGCTGGCAGGACGGCCACCTGGCGGGCCTCGTGCAGCTGGTGAATCAGGTCCGAGACAGCGGGCTCCCTGCGGGTCGCGAGCTGGAGCTGAGCGAGTCGGACGAGACCGCGATCGTCCACGCGAAGGCGGACAGCTTCCACGACGGCGACTCGGTTGGCGTCGTCGTCGTCCTGAACGACGTCTCCGAGATCCGCCGCCTCGAGCGGGTTCGCCGTGACTTCGTGGCGAACGTGAGCCATGAGCTGAAGACCCCTCTGACGAGTATCCGCGGCTACGTCGAAGCCCTCCTCGACGGCGCGATCGAGGACGAGGCGAGGTCGGTGCGGTTCCTCGAGATCATCGAGAAGAACGTCCTCCGCCTGAACCACCTGGTGATGGACCTGCTCAGCCTGGCGCGAATCGAGGAGAACCTCGACGGCCCGGTGCTGCAGCCGATGGAGCTCGTCGGTTTCGTGGAGGAGGGGATCCGGCAGCGTGAGTCTGCGGCGATGGGACGGGAGCAGCAGCTGTCGATGAAGTGCGTGGAGGGCACGCTGCTGGTCCTCGCGGACCGCGAGGCGGCGCGACAGATCTTCGACAACCTGCTCGACAACGCCCTCAAGTACACGCCCACCGGCGGGGAGATCGTGGTGAGCCTCCGCCGCTCTGGCGGCAAGGCGGTGCTCGCGGTTTCGGACAACGGGATCGGGATTCCGGCCGCGGACCAGGCGCGCATCTTCGAGCGCTTCTACCGCGTGGACAAGGCGCGGTCGCTGGAGGTCGGTGGTACAGGGCTCGGACTCTCCATCGTCAAGCACCTCGTCCAGTGCCTGGACGGGACCATCGAGTTGGACAGCACGCCGGGCGTGGGTAGCACGTTCCGGGTGTTCCTGAACCTGGCGCCCGTCGACTAGAGCTGGAGCTGGAGCCGGCCGAGGACGGCCCACCCGTTCGCCCGTTCCCCAGCGGCGGTCTCGGCGCTCACCCCGATCCAGTGCAGCATGACCCGGGTCGTCGGGCTCAGGTAGACGTTGAGCCCGGCCTCGAGGTCGAGGACCTCGCCGGCCTGGACCTGCCCGTCGGCGAGGTCCGTCCAGCTGAGGCGCGCGACTGCCTCCATCGCGTTCAGACCCCCGCCGCCAGGCAGGAGGGTGCCCGCCACGTCGGGGGCGCCGAGCGCGCCGCGGTCCCGCTTCCACCGGGTGGACCCCGAGCCCAGGAAGCGCGAGACGGAGGCGTAGCCGCCGGAGAGGAAGGCCTCGTCCCCCGCTCCGCCTGCGTCCTCGATCCAGAGCCCGAAGGCCTCGGCCTGGGCCGTCCAGGGGCCGCGCCTGAGGAGCGCCTCGGCGCCGCCGGTGACGGCCCGCTCGGCCTGGATGGGGCCGGTGTCCACGAGCCGCTCCAGCAGCCGTGAGCCGGTGCTCCCGCGGAAGATGAGCAGGTCCCCGCCGGGGTCCCGGAGGGACACCGACCCGCCCGCCTGCAGCAGGCCCTCGCCGTCGCCCTGCCAGAGGGCCCGGGCCGTGAGCGCGCGCTCTGCCAGGAGCTCGTCCGGGAACGGCCGCCCGTCGGCGCGGCGGAAGGCCCCGACCTGGAGGAGCCCGTGATCCGTGCGCAGGGACACCTGCGCGCCGCGTGAGCGCCCCGGCGTGAAGGTGTTGGAGGCGGTCGAGCGCTCGATGAACGGCAGGTGGCTGACGCTGGTCATGGCCTCCAGCCCGAACGGCTCCCTGAACTCCCCGGCCCGCAGGTCGCTCGACGTGATGGCGCCGCCGTCGAGGAGCCCGTCGTACCGCGCGTAGAGGTCGAGCCAGCGGACCTCGAGGTCGCTGAAGTCCACCTGGGCGCGCAGGCGCAGGGGGCGGAGGGAGGAGCCCCGAGCCCCGCGGACGTCGAGCAGCGCGCGGCTCCGGCGGACGTCGCGGGTGTCGTCGAGGCTGGCCCCGAAGGCCTGCCCCACGTCATCGAGCTGCGGGTCGACGAGGTCGGCGTGGAGCCGGAGGCGGAGGCGCGCCTCGACCTCGCCCAGGCTCGCACGGACCCCGTCACCGAGCACGTAGGCCGACGGGGGGTCGAGCTCCTCCTGCGCCGCGAGCGGAGCGAGGGCGAGGAGTGCGCAGGCGAAGGCGCGAGGGAGGCACTTCACGGGTGGGTCGAGGGGCGCCGGGCCAGCCCCTCAGGCCGACAGGTGTCCGCGGTCCGAGTCTCCCATCTCGACGCCGCCGTCGGGGAAGTACTCGCTCCACCGGCGGTCCACCGTCGCCGCGGTCTCGGGGTCGCAGAACAGCTCCGCGGGATAGTCGGGCTTCATCCGCGCGTCGATGACGATGGGCGGCGTGAAGGCCGGGTGGTGGTGGACGAGCTCCACGGACCGCGCGGTCAGGTCGCTGGCGGGGTCGAAGCGCGTGAAGGTCGTCCAGAGGAAGTTCATGGGGCTGCGGCTGGCCGCCGCCGCGTCGTCGACCAGGACCACCAGCGGCCAGTCCGCGAAGGCGGGGTCGGCGGCGATGGCGTGCGCCGCGTCGGGGTCCTCCGCGTGGGTCGGGCCCTCGACGCACAGGGCGCCCGCGGTGAAGACCTCCACCCGGCCGGCGGGCTTGCGCGGGCTGCCCTGGAAGGTGTCCGGGAGCTTGCGGATCGGCTCTCCGAGCCCGAGCAGGACGCCCTTGCTCCCCTCGTTGATGGTCGGGCCGGCGTAGTCGAGGGAGTCCATCGAGAGGTTGGACAGCACGAAGAGGTCCGTGCGGAAGTCCGCGCGCTCGAGGACGTGCCGGAGCGTGGCGCCGAAGTCCCTCAGGTCCACCGGGCGATCGGTGGCGAGCAGGAACTTCGTGAGCGAGAGCTGCCCCTCGCCGAGGATGCGGAAGGCCGAGACCATCGCCTCGCGGCGGTAGCGCTCCCGCACCACGGCCGCGGCCAGCGCGTGGTACCCGGTCTCGCCGTAGCTCCAGAGGTCGACGACCCCCGGCATGGCCACCTTCGCGAGGGGCTTGAGCAGCTCCTGGAGGTAGTCGCCGATGAAGAAGTCCTCCTGGCGCGGCTTGCCCACGACCGTCGCGGGCCAGACCGCGTCACGCCGCCGATAGAGGGTGTCGCACTGGAACCAGGGGTAGTCGTGCGTCTCCGAGTAGTACCCGTAGTGGTCCCCGAACGGCCCCTCGGGGCGGCGGGCTCCCGGCTGGATCGCGCCGGCGAGGACGAACTCCGACCGGGCCACCAGCGGGAGCGCGCCGCCGTCCGGCGTCCGGCAGAGGTCGAGGCGTCGGCCGAGCACGAGGCTCGCGAGGAGCACCTCAGGGACGTTCTCCGGGAGGGGGGCGATGGCGGCCAGCACGAGCGCGGGCGGGCCGCCGACGTGGACGTGGACGGGCAGGGGCCGACCGAGCCGCTCCGCCTCGGCCAGGTGGAACCCGCCCCCCTTGCCGATCTGCGCGTGCATGCCGACGCCGCCGTCCTCGAAGAGCTGCGCCCGGTACATCCCGAGGTTGAGCCCGCCGTTCTCGGGGTGGCCGGTGAGGACCAGGGGGAGGGTGACGAAGGGGCCGCCGTCCCGGGCCCAGGTGGTGAGGGCGGGGAGGCGCGAGAGGTCCGGTGAGCGCTCCACGACCTCGGTCACCGGGCCGCGCCGCCCGCGCCGGAGCCCCACCCGCGCGAGGGACGCGAGGAGGCCGCGCTGGGCCCAGAGCTTCCCCGGGGTCGGCGGCAGCGCCTCCTCGGGGAGCGCGGCGACGCGCTCCACGATCTCCTCGGGCCGGTCCCCGAAGGCGAGCCTCACCCGCCGGGCCGTGCCGAAGAGGTTGGTCACCGCGGGGAAGGCCGCGCCGCGGGGCCGCTTGAAGAGCAGGGCGGGCCCGTCCGCGGCGATGACCCGCCGGTGGACCTCGGCCATCTCGAGGCGCGGGTCCACCTCCGCGTCGACCTCCACGAGCTCTCCCGCTGCCCTGAGGCGGTCGAGGAAGGCGGGCAGGTCGATGGGGGCGGCGTGCGGCATCGGTGTCAGGGACAGGTTCAGGGGGAGTCTAGTCCCATGCCCGTCTTCACCGGAACCCGCCGCGCAGCGTAGTGTTGTAGAGGACGGGACGCGCCTCGGCGTCCCGCGATGCGACGGTTCGCCCGATGAGAACGCTCCCCCACCTCGCCAGTGTCGCCTGCCTGACCTCGGTCGCTGCCGCAGCGCTCGCGGGGCCCTCCGTCGCCGACCTGCCGGCGGACCCCCTCCCCCCCGGCGGCGGCCTCGAGGCGCCCGAGGCGTCGCCTCGCATTTCCTGGGACCGGCGCGCCGTCCAGCACGTCTGGAACCGGGCCGGCTTCGGGGTCCGCTCGAAGGACGTGGACGCCTGGGTGGAGGCCGGGCCAGAGGCCCTCGTCCGGCACCTCCTTGGCGGTCCCGCCGCCGAGACCCACCGGCCCTTCCGCTACGAGCCGCTGCCGATCACGGTGGAGGAGTACGCCCTCTCCATGGGGGACGAGCGCCGGGAGCTCCGCAAGCGGCGGAACCGCTGGCTGCGGGAGCAGTTCGAGGCCTTCCGCAGCCACTGGATCGACGGGATGCTCGTGGGGGCGGACCCGCTCCGGGATCGGCTGACGCTCATGTGGCACGGCGTCTTCACGTCGTCCCTCGACACGGTCAAGCGCCCGTCCATGCTGGTCGAGCAGCACCAGACGATCCGCGCCCACGCCCTGGGCAGCTACGCCTCGCTTCTGCACGCCATGCTCCGGGACCCGGCGCTGCTGGTCTACCTGGACAACGACGCGAACCAGAAGGGCCGCCCCAACGAGAACCTGGCGCGCGAGGTGATGGAGCTCTTCTCCCTGGGAGAGGGCAACTACTCCGAGGAGGACATCCGCGAGGCCGCCCGCAGCCTCACGGGCGCCGGCGTCCAGCAGCAGCTCGACCAGGGCGCCTACCGCTTCACGGAGCGGCGCCACGACGAGGGGTCCAAGACGATCCTCGGCGTCACGGGGAACCACGGACCCGACGACCTCGCCGACATCCTGCTCGCGCAGCCCGCCTGCGCGCGCTTCGTCGCCCGGACCGTCATCGAGTACCTCGAGGGCGTCCCGGCGGAGGACGGCCGCGTGGCGGAGTACGCCGCGGGCCTCCGCGAGACCGGGTACGACGTCGGCTACCTCGTGGAGCGGCTCCTGCTCGACCCGCGCTTCTATCGCGACGAGGTGATCGGCGCGCGCGTCGCGAGCCCGATCGACTTCCTCGTCGGCGCGGCGATCCGCCTGGAGTCCGACGTGCCGGCGGGCTTCATCGCCGAGGCCGCGGCCGACCTCGGGCAGGACCTCTTCCGACCGCCGAACGTGAAGGGCTGGGACGAGGGCCTCTCCTGGATCAGCACCTCGACGTTCATGCTGCGAGGCAACATCGCCGGCGCGATGGTGGGCGCGGTGGACATCGAGACCCTCCGCGCGGACGCGACCGACATGATGGAGATGGTCGGCGGCATGGAGGAGATGGCCCCCATGACGGGGAAGGAGCGCCGCAAGCTCGAGCGGAAGGAGACCAAGCGGTACGAGGTGGCGGGGCTGGCCTCGATCCTCTCGCGGGCCGACTACGAGCCGAGCGCCATGGAGGCGCGCGCCGTCCGGGACGCGCGGGCGGACACCGACGCCGAGGTCGTGGCCCTCCTCGCGGACCGGCTGCTCGCCATCGAGCCCCCCGCCGAGACGCTCCAGATGCTCGAGCTGCAGCTGCGGGACATCCGGGAGAGGTACGAGGTGGAGGAGGCCGACCTGCCGCGCTTCCGGCGGAAGAACCAGCGGGTGTTCCACGACTTCTCGCACCTAGTGCTCTCGCTCCCCGAGGCCCAGCTGCACTGATCGACGAGGCCGGACCGCCTCCGTACGAAGAGACCGACGATGACCCTCGAGATCCCCGACCGACGCTCCTTCCTCCGCGCCGCCGCGGCCTCCGCGGCGGGAGCGGCCCTCCTGCCGCGGGCGCTCGCCCGCGGGGCGCGCTGCCACGAGCTGTCCTCGGACGGCGGGAAGAACCTCGTGCTGCTGCAGCTCTCCGGCGGGAACGACGGGCTCGCCACGGTGGTGCCCCACGGGGACGACGAGCTGCGCCGGGTCCGGCGGACGACGGTCCATCGGACCTCCGAGCTGCTGCGCCTCGACGAGTACAGGGGCCTCAACCCGGGGCTCACCACCCTTCGCGAGCGGTTCGACGATGGCCAGATGGCGATCGTGGAGGGCTGCGGCTACCCCGACCAGATCCGGTCGCACTTCCGCTCCTATGAGGTCTGGCACACGGGCCGCCGCGCGGGGCGGATCTCCGGCGACGGCTGGATCGGCCGGCTGGCGGCCGCCGGGTGGAGCGACGAGCCCCTCCCGGACCGCGTCGTGCACTTCGGGACCAAGGCCCCGTACTCGCTCTTCTCGCGGGAGCAGCCCGCGGTGTCCCTCGCGTCGCCGACCGGCTACCGCTGGTTCGGGGACGACGAGGCGTACGCCCGCGGCGGCACCGCCATCTGCGAGCACGAGATGGAGCGCGACCCGCGGCACCGCGGCCGGGACGCGGCGCTGGCGCGGCTACGGCTGACCCTGGACGACGCGCGGGCGTCGTCGGCCCGGATCCGCGGCGCCTCCGCGTCGTACCGGACGGAGGTCGAGTACCCCCGGACGAGGATCTCCGCCGAGCTCCGGGACGTGGCGGCGCTCGTGAACGCGCGGTCCGGGACGCGGGTGTTCTCGGTGACCGACAGCGGCTACGACACGCACTCTGGCCAGCGCCAGTCCCACGACCGGAAGATGCGCGAGCTCGACGAGGCCCTGGGCGCCTTCCTCACCGACCTCGAGCGGAGCGAGGCCGGGCGTGAGACCGTCGTGCTGGTGTACAGCGAGTTCGGACGCCGGGTCGCGGAGAACGGCTCCTCCGGCCACGACCACGGCAAGGCGGGGCCCATGTTCGTGCTCGGCCACGCGGTCAAGGGGGGCCTCCACGGAGAGCACCCCTCCCTGACGTCCCTCGACGAGGGGGACCTGGTGTTCACGACGGACTTCCGCTCCGTCTACGCGACGCTCATCGACGGGCTGTTCGGCGTGGACCCCGCGCTGGTGTTGGGCGCGGAGTTCCCGCGGCTCCCGCTGGTCTGACCGGCGGACACCGGCTCACGGCGCGGCGGTTCCCCGGCCGCGACCCGATCAGGCCGCGAGCACCTTGGTGTGCAGCCGCATCACGGCCGCGCGGTCGAACTCGAGGCCGAGGCTGTGGTAGGCGTCGTCGAAGCTCGCCCAGCGGTGGGCCGTCCAGTCCGCCGAGAGGCGCTCCGGCTGGACGAGCTCGTCGGTGCGGACCCCGAAGTTCCACTCGATGATCTCCTCGTCCCCGATCATCCAGCGCCCGGGCATCTCCAGGTCCAGCAGGCGCTCCGGAGCGGGCAGCCCGACGTCGCGGTGGACCCGCTCGCGGATCGCGGTCTCCAGCTTGTCGCCGAAGCCCAGGGAGGCCTGGAGCGGACCCCACATCGCCTCCAGCCCCTGGTCCGGCTTCAGGAGCAGGTAGGTGGGCCGCGTCTCCGTGAACCGGTAGACGAAGATCTTGATGCGGTGGATGAGTTCACTCATCTTCCTGGCCCCTCCGAGGGGGCTGAGCGGAGGCCTCGGCGCGCCCCGCCAGCCGTGTCAGCGGGATGGCGGGCCCGACCGCACGCTCCTTCGCGGCTCGCCGTCTCCCAACGGGGCACCGGACCCCACGCCCCATGAACGCCTCCCCCCGCCTCGAAGCCGCCCTCGCGCGCCTCGAGGCGCGGATCGACTGGGAGCGGAGGGACCGCTCGGCGGGCTGGCGGGTGGACCTGGCGCCCATCCGGGACCTCGTCGAGCGGGCGGAGTGGCCCTGTCGGAGCCACCGCACCTGCCACGTCGCGGGTTCCAAGGGCAAGGGCTCGGTCGCCAGCCTGATCGCCGCCGGGCTCGGCCGCGCAGGCTTCCGGACGGGCGTGTTCTCGTCGCCCCACGTGGAGCGCGTCCACGAGCGCATCCGGGTGGACGGGCGCCCCGTGGACGACGCGGCCCTCGCCGCGGCCCTCGAGGAGGCGCTGGAGGTCGTCGAGCGCGCCGAGGCCGAGGAGAGCGCGGGGGCGGCCGCGTCTTGGTTCGACATCGTCACCCTGGCGGCGTTCTGCGCCTTCCGGCGGGCCGGCGTGGACTGGGCGGTCGTGGAGGTGGGCCTGGGCGGCCGCCTCGACTCGACCAACGTGATCGACCCCCCCGAGCTCGCGGTGGTCACGACGATCGAGCTGGAGCACACCGCGATCCTCGGGGACACGCACGCGGCGATCGCGGCGGAGAAGGGAGGGATCATCAAGCGCGGCTCGCGCCTCGTGACCGGGACGCCTCCGGAGAGTGACGCCGGCGCCGTCCTCGCGGGCCTCGCGGCGGGCCACGGGGTGCCGCACGACGTGGCGTGGTCCGCGGAGGATCGCACCTTCGAGCAGGCCAACCTTCGGGTGGCGCGCGCCGCCCTCGACGCGCTGGGCGATGGGACCCCCGGGGTCGCAGGCGACCTCCTCGGGCCGTCGGAGATCGCGGCGGCGCGGCTCCCGGGGCGGATGGAGTGGTTCGAGGTGGGGGGGGTCGCCGTCCTCCTCGACGGGGCGCACGTGGCGAGCTCCGTGGCGCGGGCGCTCTCCGAGGCCGTGTCCTCGGGGCCGGGTCCTTGGGCGGCGGTCGTGGCGGTGCACGGGGAGAAGGGCCTGGCGGAGCTGCTCGCGCCCCTGGCGCGCGCCGGCGTCGAGCGGGTCCTCGCGACGACGGTGCCGGGGTCGGGGGTGCACCACCCGGCGGCGGCCATCGGGGCGGCGGCGGGGGAGCTCGGGCTGGAGCACGAGGTGCACGAGGCGCCCGAGGGCGCCCTGGAGAGCGCCCTGCGGTGGGCCGGTTCGCGCGCGGCCACCTGCGGGGCGGGCGAGGAGCCGCGGGTCAT
>JASFWR010000284.1:0-4943 GCA_050049155.1 Planctomycetota bacterium
TCTGACGCGAGGGCGCCGCCGCACCCTGTGTCGCAGGGTCACTCCCACGTCCTCCGCTGGAAGGCCCCAGCAGGGTCGCTCCTCCACACCGTCGACGTCGCGGACCTACCCGTCGCGCTTTCGGACACCCGGCTCGGATTCCCGAGAAGTGCGGTTGTGGCCCCGCAGCGTCACGGGCACCTTCCGGTCGTTCGAGACATGAACCTCAACAGCACGAACTCCATCGCCGCCTCCACCCGCTCGCGCGCCGGCCTCGCCTGCGCCGCGCTGGAGCTCCGTGCCGTCTCCGTCGTAGTCGCCGTATCCGCCGTCGTGGCCGTAGAGGACCACGGGACAGGGATGCGATAGGAGAACCACGAGAACGAACGCTCGAAGGCCCCGCTTCCCTGCAAGGAAGCGGGGCCTTCCGCGTTTCTCGCCCCACCGAACCACGCCATGCGCAGCGACACCATCAAGAGCGGGATCTCCCGCGCCCCCGCCCGGGCCATGCTCCGGGGTGCCGGCCTCGACGACCGGGACCTCGAGCGACCCTTCATCGGGATCGTGAACACCTGGACCGAGGTGAGCCCCTGCAACGTGCACCTGCGGGAGCTCGAGGAGGCCGTCCGGCGCGGCATCCGCGCCGCCGGCGCCGTGCCCATCGGCTTCAACACCATCAGCATCTCCGACGGCATCACCATGGGGACCCCCGGCATGGCCGCGTCGCTGGTCTCCCGGGAGGTGATCGCGGACTCCATCGAGCTCGCCATCGACGGGCACTCCCTGGACGGCGCCATCGTGCTGGCGGGCTGCGACAAGAACCTGCCCGCGGGAGCCATGGCGCTCGCGCGCATGGACATCCCCGGCTGCGTGCTCTACGGCGGCTCGATCCAGCCCGGCCGCTTCCGGTCCCGAGACGTGACCATCCAGGACGTCTTCGAGGGCGTCGGCGCGTGCCTGGCCGGGCGCATGAGCGAGGCCGAGCTCGGCGAGCTGGAGTCCAGCGCCTGCCCCGGCGCCGGCGCCTGCGGCGGCCAGTTCACGGCCAACACCATGGCCCTGGCGTTGACCTTCATGGGCCTCTCGCCCATGGGCGCCAACGACCTCCCGGCCGACCACCCGGACCGCGCCGCCGCGGGCGAGGCCGCCGGGCGGCTGGTCGCCGCCGCCGTGCGCGACGGCCGGACCGCCCGACAGCTGGTGACGCGGGAGTCCCTCGAGAACGGCGTCGCGGCGGTGCTCGCCTCCGGCGGATCCACGAACGCCGTGCTCCACCTCTGCGCCATCGCCGGTGAGGCCGGGCTCTCGCTTCCCCTGGAGACCTTCACGGAGCACTCGGCGCGGACCCCGGTCGTGTGCGACCTGAAGCCGGGCGGCCGGTACACGGCCGTCGACTTCCACGCCGCCGGCGGCTCGGCGCTCCTCGGCGCGCGGCTCCGCGCCTCGGGGCACCTCCACGACGTGCCCTCCATCGACGGGCCGTCCCTGTACGACGCCATCGGGACCCCCGCTGAGACGCCGGGGCAGGACGTGATCCGCGGCGAGGGCGAGCCCGTCTCGCCCCGCGGGGGACTGCTCTGTCTCCACGGCTCGCTCGCCCCCTCCGGGTGCGTCCTGAAACTCTGCGGCCACGGCATCGAGCACTTCGAGGGACCCGCGCGGGTCTTCGACGGGGAGGAGGCCGCCTTCGCCGCGATCGGCGCCGGCGCGGTCGAGGCGGGCGACGTCGTCGTGATCCGCGGCGAGGGGCCCCGCGGAGGCCCCGGCATGCGGGAGATGCTCGCGGTGACCGCCGCGATCCAGGGCGCGGGGCTCGGCGACTCCGTGGCCCTGATCACCGACGGCCGCTTCAGCGGCGCGACCTGGGGCCTGATGGTCGGACACGCGTCGCCCGAGGCCGCCGCGGGCGGCCCCATCGGGCTCCTCCGGGACGGGGACCGCATCTCCATCGACGTTCCCTCGGCGCGCATCGAGGTCCACGCGGACCTCGACGGCCGCCCCCCTTACGAGCACCGGCCCGCGCGCAGCAGCGGCGCCATCGCCAAGTACGCCTCCCTCGTGGGATGCGCCAGCACGGGCGCCCGCACCGGCGCCGACCTTCAACCCTGACCCTCCCTCCCCGTTTCGAACCGATGACTCTCCCCAACCCGCTCCACGGCAAGACCCTCGCCGTCCTCGGCTACGGCAGCCAGGGCCGCGCCCACGCCCTCAACCTCCGCGACAGCGGCGCCGAGGTGCGCCTGGGCCTCCGGCCCGACGGCGCCAGCTGGAAGCAGGCCTGCGCCGACGGGTGGCGGCCCATGTCCATGGCCGAGGCCACCGAGGGCGCCGACATGGTCTGCTTCCTGATGCCGGACACGGCCCAGCCCGCCGCGTTCCGCGACCACGTGGAGCCCAACCTCGCCGAGGGCGCGACGCTGATGTTCGCCCACGGCTTCAACATCCACTACGGGACCATCGCCCCCGCGGCGGGACACCCGATCATCCTGATCGCCCCCAAGGGCCCCGGCGCCCTGGTCCGGCGGGAGTTCGAACGCGGGCGCGGCGTCCCGTGCCTGACCGCGGTCCACGCCGACCCCCGAGGCGACGCGGCGGCCCACGCGCGCGCCTACGCCGACGCCATCGGCGGCGGCCGCGCGGGGATCCTCGAGACCAACTTCGCGGAGGAGACCGAGACCGACCTCTTCGGCGAGCAGGCCGTCCTCTGCGGCGGCGCCACCGAGCTCGTGGTCGCCGGCTTCGAGACCCTCGTGGAGGCGGGCTACCAGCCCGAGGTGGCGTACTACGAGTGCCTCCACGAGCTGAAGCTGATCGTCGACCTCCTCCAGGAGGGCGGCCTCGCCCGGATGCACCGCTTCATCTCCGACACGGCCAAGTTCGGGGACCTCTCCCGTGGCAAGCGCGTCATCGACGAGGGCGCGCGCGCCCGCATGAAGGAGATCCTCGCGGAGATCCAGGACGGCCGCTTCGCCAGGGAGTGGCTGGCCGAGGACGCCAGCGGCCGCCCCAGGTACGACGCGCTCCTGCGCGCGGACCTCGAGCACCCCATCGAGGCCGTGGGCGCGCGGCTGCGGGCGAGCATGCCCTGGCTCGAGGAGGGCGAGGCGGCCGCGCCGGCGCCCGCTGCTGACAAGGGCGCCGCGGAGGCGCCCCGGGAGACCCGGGCACCCATCGAGGAGCCGGTCGCCCGATGAACGGCGCGGAGGTCCTGGTCCGCGAGCTCGGCTCGCTGGGTGTGAAGACCCTGTTCGGTTACCCGGGCGGGGCGATCATGCCGTTCTACGACGCCCTCGTGGACTCGGACCTCCACCACGTGCTCGTGCGCCACGAGCAGGCCGCCGCGCTGGCCGCCGCGGGGATGGCGCGCGTCACCGGCGAGGTCGGCGTGTGCGTGGGGACCTCCGGGCCGGGCGCCACCAACCTCATCACCGGCGTGGCCGACGCGTACGCCGACTCGGTGCCCCTGGTCGTCCTCACCGGGCAGGTGCCCTCCGACCTCATGGGGACCGACGCGTTCCAGGAGGTCGACGTGTTCGGCATGACCCTGGGCATGGTCAAGCACAGCTACGTGGTCCGCACCGGCCACGATCTCAGGCGCGTGCTCCGGGAGGCCTTCTGGCTGGCCAAGGAAGGCCGGCCCGGTCCCGTCTGGGTCGACCTGCCCAAGGACGTGCTCAGCGGGCCCGCGGACCTGCACGCCCCCGAC
Source organism: Planctomycetota bacterium (assembly GCA_050049155.1). GTDB lineage: Bacteria > Planctomycetota > UBA1135 > UBA1135 > Saltatorellus. The sequence goes on from JASFWR010000284.1 coordinate 3,686, forward strand.
CGCCTCGACGTCGTCCTCCGCCGCACCCCGGACCAGGCCGCCAGCCTCCGCGATTCGCTCAGCCGCGCGGCCGCGATGCTGGAGGAGAGCGAACGGCCGCTGGTCTACGTGGGCGGCGGCGTGGCGAGCGCGGGCTGCGAGGGCGAGCTGGTGCGGTTCCTGGAGGCCCAGCAGCTCCCGGCCGTGACCACCCTGCGCGCGGTGGGCAGCGTGCCGACGGAGCACCCGATGCTGCTCGGCATGCTCGGGATGCACGGCACCGAGGCCGCCAACCGCGCGGTCCAGGAGGCCGACCTCCTGCTCTGCCTGGGCGCGCGCTTCGACGACCGCGCGACGGGCCGCCTCGAGCGCTTCGCTCCAGAGGCCGCGGTGATCCACGTGGACATCGACGTGGCCGAGCTCGGCAAGCTGCGCCGGCCCGCCGTCGCGGTGGCCGCGGACCTGGCGCTCTTCCTCGAGCGGTTCGCGCCGGAACCCCGCGCGCGCGAGGCGTGGCTGGCGCGCTCCCTCGGGCGGTGCCTCACGCACCACCCGCGGCTCCAGGGTCCGATCCACGCCCCCTCGTTCCTGCGCGAGCTCACCCGCGAGCACCCCGGCGCCACCGTGGCGTGCGACGTGGGCCAGCACCAGATGTGGGTCGCCCAGGCCGGGTTCTTCACGTCCGCGCGGCAGCACCTCACCTCGGGCGGGCTCGGCACCATGGGCTTCAGCCTCCCCTCGGCCATCGGAGCGGCCCTCGCCAGGCCTGGAGAGCCCTGCCTCTCCATCAGCGGCGACGGCTCGTTCCTGATGAACGTCCAGGAGCTCGCCACGATCCGTCGGCTGGGCCTCCCCATCCGCATGGTGGTCATCGACAACCGCATGCTCGGCATGGTCCGCCAGTGGCAGGACCTCTTCTTCGAGGGGCGCCGCAGCCAGGTGGCCCTCGACGACAACCCGGAGTTCACCGAGGTGGCCGCCGCCTTCGGGATCCCCGCCTTCGAGCTCGACCGCGCCGAGGACGTCCCGGCTGCGCTCGACCGCCTGCGCGCCGCCACGGGCCCGATCCTCTGTCACGTACGCGTGGACCCGGAGGACGGGGCGTGGCCCCTGGTGCCCCCGGGCGCCGCCAATCACGAGATGCTCGCACCCACCGCCCAGGAGACCCCATGACCCCCCGCTTCCAGATCCAGCTCCGACTGACCTCCGAGCGAGGCGCCCTGCTGCGCGCCCTCGCCCTCGCCGAGCGGCGGGGCTTCGCCGTCGACCACGTGGAGTC
>JASFWR010000286.1:0-4930 GCA_050049155.1 Planctomycetota bacterium
GTACCGGACGCTCGCGGCGGACCTGGCGGAGCGGGGCTGGGCCGTCGCGCTCCCGGACCTGCGCGGCCACGGCCGGACCGAGGGGCCGCGCGGTCACTCCAACGGCCTGCGCGAGGTGGCGCGCGACGTGCAGGAGATCCAGGACCACCTGGCGTACCGCATGCCCGAGGAGCCCAAGGTGCTCATCGGCGTCGGGCTGGGCGCGAACTACGCGGCGATGTACGCCAGGGAGACCCCGGGCGTCGTGTCCGCGCTCGTGCTCGTGGCGCCGCTGCACGAGCCGAGGTTCGAGGCCCCCGAGGCGCCGAAGGGGCTCTCCAAGTTCTTCAAGAAGATCACCGGTGAGTCGGAAGGCGCGACCGGCTATGGCCCGGACGCCCTCACGTCGGCCGCGGCGCAGGCCACCGCGTGGTCCGCGTCGGAGCTCACCCACGAGGTCATCACCCAGCGCGCGATCGAGGAGGCCGAGCGCAGCGCCCGCGAACACCTCCCCGCGGTGGGGGACCTCGGCATCCCGGTGCTGGTGGTCCACGGCAGCGACGACCCCATCAGCGGCGCGGACCGCAGCCGGGCCCTCGAGTCGGAGGCGGTGGAGGTCCTGATCGTCGAGGGCCAGCGGCACCATCCGCTGCACGACACGAAGAGCGCGGAGATCCGCGAGCGCATCGTCCGCTTCATCGACGAGCGCGCCGGCGGCTGATCAGCGGGGCTCGCCAGCGCGGATCCAGTCCTCGAGCAGGACCATCGCGCTCCAGGAGTCCTTGCGCGCCTTGCGCTCCGCCCCGTGATAGCCCGCGTCGCGGAGGCGCTCCTCGGCCTCCCGGGTCGTCAGGCGCTCGTCCTGACGGACGACCTCGAGGCCCGGGAAGCGCTCCAGGGCCCGCGCGATGAACGCGTCCACCTCGGCGGCCCGCGGGCCCGCGGCGCCGTCCATGTGCAGGGGGTAGCCCACGACGAGCACCCCCACGTCGCGCTCCTCGGCGAGGGCCTCCACGGCGTCCAGCACCTCGGGGTCGCCCCCCTCCACCGCGTCGAGCGGGGTCACGAGGATCCGCGCCGCGTCGACGGAGGCGAAGCCCGTCCGGCGGGTGCCGTGGTCCACACCGAGGGCGCCGCGCCCGGGGCCGGCCATCAGAACCGCCTCGGGCGCTTGGAGAAGCCCGGGAGGGGGAGCCGGTCGCGCTCCTCGTCCGGGGCGATGAACCTGGAGGCGAGCCCCCGCAGGGCGACCACCGGCCGCTCCACCGTGCCCCGCACGGCCACCCGCAGGAGGCTCTTCTGGACCCAGTAGACGAGCTGGGTGAGCGGGCCCATGCGGTCGACCAGGGCGAAGCGGACGTCCAGGTCGCTCGTGAGGTTGCCCTCGAAGCTCACGGCGCCGGTGCCCACCAGGGAGAGCAGGTCGCTGTCCACGCGCAGGCGGTCCATCGCGAGCATGCCGTCGCGGATCGAGTAGCGGGCGTACATCTCCCGGAAGAGCACGGTCGTGTCGATCCCGAGGCCGACCGACAGGGCCTGGAACACGGGGATGGCCCAGAGCGCCGAGTCGCGGAGCTCGATCTCGCCGCCGCCGGTCATGGCGGTGAGGTTCTCGAAGTCCCCCTCGAGGCGCAGGGTCATGTCCATGCGGCCCCGGTTCGCGAAGTCGGAGTCGAACATGCCTCGCAGGAACTCCCCGAGGTCCACGTCGCGCATCTCCGCGGCGAGCTGGAAGGGGAAGGGCGGCGCGAGGTCGATCACGAGCAGCGGGGCGCCCGGGGCGTCGTCGCTCCCGACCGCCACGAGCTGCCCGCCCTCGAAGTCTCCCTCGAAGGCCTCGAGCACGAGCCGCGGCTCCACGTAGCTCAGCTGCAGCGTCGCCCCCTGGAGGCGACGCCCGGCCAGCGCCCCGTTGAGCCCCTCGATGGTGGCGCGCGAGCGGAGCCCGCTGCCCGCGTGCGCGAGCTCGAGGCGCATGCGCTGGAGGTTGTCCACCTCGATGGGCACCCCGAGGACGACGAAGACCTCCTCGACGGAGAGGTCCCCCTCCAGGAGCACCTCGGTGGTACCGTCGCCGCGGTTGGTCACCTCGAGCTCGGTGTCCTCCAGCGCGAAGCGCCCGCTGGCCTCCAGGTCCTCCAGCACGGTCCGGAGCGTGCCGGGGTCCAGGAAGAAGCGCAGGTGCTCCTCGTCGATGGGGAGGTCCCGCGCCGCGATCCGGGTCCGGAAGGTCGAGCGGTCGACCCCGGGGCTCCAGGAGAAGTCGGAGAGCTCCACCGGGGTACCGGCGAGCCGGCCGTCGATCTCCTCACCGATCCACTGCCCCGTGGTCGGCTCGAGGCGGAAGTGGGCCGACACCTGACGGAGGCGCTTGCCCTCGCCGAGGCCCAGGCGATCGAGGCGCGTCTCCACGGAGACCTCCAGGTCCTCTGCGGGGGCGCCGGGCTCCTCCGGGAGCCGGAGGGCCGTCTCGAAGTCCGCGCGCCCCTGCAGCTCGAGGGCGTCGCCGGTGAAGAGGCTGGCGCCGCTCTCGGCCCCTCCGGGCATCGCCACCTGGGTCAGCGGCTCCACGAGGGCCACGTTGGCCAGGTCCAGCCCGGCGCCGAAGGCCCGGAGCGTCGGCGCCTCGCCGGGCCGCGTCTCCAGCGCCGCCACCACGGGGACGTCCGGCCCCTCCTGCTCCCAGCGCCCCTGGGCGCGCCCCTGGACCCAGGTGAGGGGGGCCCGGACGAGGGAGGCTACTGATCCCCCGGGTCCCGGCCGCTGGAGCCCCGCCTCTCCGAGTGTGGGCTCCTCGAGAGCGGGCCCCTCGGCCCCGGGCCGATCCTCCGCCGGCGGCGCCTCGGGGGGCAGCAGGGCCCAGGCGCGCACGGAGCCGTGGGTCTGACGGGTGAGGATCTCCGGCCGGTCGGGGCGGAACTGGACGCCGCTGCGGCCGTCGGTGGGGCGGAACTCCAGCCAGGCCTCGGGGCCTCCCAGGTACGGGGAGGCGTCGGGCTCCGGACCGCGGAGGAGCGCGGCGTCGGCCAGGGGCACCTCGCGCGTGACCGTCGCGCTCACGTCCACCGAGCCGGCGAGGCCCGCGGCGTCCAGGGCCTCGGTGGCCCCTGGGACGTTCGCGGCCAGGTGCCTGCGGAGGACCTCGTGCCCGGGGTTCACGCCGTCGATCGCCACGTCGAACCACTCCAGGGAGCGCCCCTCGCCCGCGGACACCGTGCGGCCCTCCACGCGCAGCGGCGAAGCAGCGATGGGGGAGCGCGCCGTGAGGTCCAGCTGGACCGAGGCCCGCCCGGCCCCGGAGCGGCTACGGATCCGGAGCGCCCCATCCGCGTCGTCGATGGGGACCGGGAGGGCGTCCCACCGGAACCCGACGCCGCGCAGGTTGGCGTCGATGGCGGTCACCATCTCCTGGCTCTGCGCGCCGCGCCAGAGCTCCAGCTTGAAGTCCAGGGAGCCGCCGTCCGGCCCCCAGGTGGGGACCACCTGCTGGGCCTCCTCGACGCCGCGGAGCCCGTCGAAGGCGGCGCGGAAGTCGCCGTCCACGGGGAGCGTGGACGACTCCACGATCAGGTGGAACGGGGACGGCAGGAGCTCGGCGAGCCCGGGGTCCTCCTTGCCCAGGCCGGGCATGAAGTGGAGCGAGCCCTGGACGGCGAGGGGGCCGCCCGCCTGGATGCAGGCCACGTCGTAGAAGGCCAGCTGGCCGGGGAACCGGCCCTCGGTCCGGTTGCTCCAGGTGATGTCCCCGACCACGCCCTGGACCTCGACGGGGAAGCCCGCTCCCTGCTCCCGGGTGACGGGGTCGACCACCCCGTGGTACGCGAGGCCGGCGGCGCCCCTCGCCCTCACGAGCGCGTACTTCTCGAGGCGCTCGTGCGGCTGCAGGCTCGGGTCGTCGGTGTCCTCCAGCCGGAGCCCGATGGACACGTCCGCCTGCCCGTGGCTGGCGAGCATGGTCTGGATGTCCGCGATGGACCGCGCGTCCCCGACGAGGTCCAGCAGGTCCTCCCCGAGGGGAGCGTTGGGGACGTCCGCCCAGACCTCGAGGGCGGTGCCCTCGGGGGCGTCCTTGCCGAGCCGGAACTCCGCCACGGCCTCGAGCCCGTCGACCTCGGCCTCCAGGGTGCCCCGCGCCCGCCAGGCGTCGGGGTCGAAGGGGTGGTCCGGGTCCTCGGGGAGGAAGCTCGCGTCGACCCGCATCTCCACGCCGGTGACGGTCCGCCGCGCGGGCTCCTCGATCCAGGGGAGCTCGAGGGATCCCTCGGACAGGTGGAGCGAGGCGTCCACGTCGGGGAGGAGCGAGCGGCCGATCTCGTAGCTCGCGAGGGCCACCAGGTCGACCCGCGCGCGCGGATCGAGGGCGATCAGCTCCTCGGGGACGAGGTCGTTGAAGACGGCCTGTCGCCGGAGCGCGCCGTCCAGGCGGAGGCCCCTGGCCACGCCGCGGACCCGCGCCACGCGGTCGGCGTCGAGGGTCCCGTTGAGCCAGACGACCCCGGTGCTCCCGGGCGCCGCGCCGAGGGCCGGGACGAGGCGGCCGTAGATGGAGGCGAGCTCGTCGGTCAGCCGGGTCATGCAGAGGTCGACCGAGCCCAGCGCGACCGTGGAGCTGTCGGGCGGCACGACCCGGATCCGCAGGTCCCGCACCACCACCTCGGGGCTATCGGCGAGCAGGTCGAGGGTGGTGAGGTCTCGTTCCCCGACGCTCTCCATGTCGACGGCGAGGGACTCCGAGAGCTCGAGCGCCCCGCCCCGCACCAGGACCCGGTCCAGGTGCACGCCGCGGTCGGAGGCCCAGCCGACCCGGAGGACGAGCTCGTCGACTCGCAGCTCCCGCCCGGTGGGGCCCATGGCGATCCCGCGGAAGGCGATCGACCGATCGAGCCACTGGACGTCCACGTCGGCGACGCGGACCGAGCGGGTCATCGCCCCCGCGATCCGGTCCTGGACG
>JASFWR010000285.1:0-4930 GCA_050049155.1 Planctomycetota bacterium
CTCCCCGGCCTCGCCGCGCCGCCGCTGCGACCGGCGGCCAGCGCCGCGGACCCGGGAGGGGCGGGCGGCTCGGCGCCCCCCGCCCCCGCAACCAGCGATTCAGCAACCAGCGACTCAGCAACCGGCGATTCAGCAACCAGCGACTCAGGAACCGGCAACTCGGCGACCGGCGCTCCGTCGACCGGTACTCCGGCCGCGGGTCGTGAGGCGTCGAGCGAGGGCGATCGGGAGGCCCCCTCGGGTCGGGGGACGCCCGGCGCGGCGCCCGGTACGACGACCCCCGACCGGGGTGATTCCGCGCCGCACTGGGCGGAGATCGTCGAGGAACCCGGCTCCTCGGTCCGGTAGCCTTCGGGCGTGAGCCTCTTCGACGACGTTCCCAGGCGCCCGCGCGGCGGCGCCCGCGGCCGCGGCGGCGCGCGCCGCCGGCCCGGCGCCTCGAGGGAGCCCGCCGGCGGGCCTGCCCCGGCTGGCCCGCAGGGCGCGGGCGAGCCCCGGGCGGCTGGCCCGGGAGAGCGGGGGAGCGACGCGGGCGGCCCGCCCGTGGAGTCGGTGGGGCAGCTGACGGCCAGGATCAACTCCGCCCTGAAGGGCTTCGGCCGGGTCGCCGTGGAGGGGGAGGTCAGCCGGCCCAAGACCGTGGCCTCGGGGCACGTCTTCTTCACCCTGAAGGAGGACGGCGCGGTCCTCGACGCCAAGGTCTGGCGCTCCGCCGTCCCGCGGGCGCTCGCCACCGTCGGGAAGCTGGAGGAGGGGGCCCGGGTGGTCTGCCACGGCTCCCTGGACGTCTACGCGCCCTACGGCAAGCACAGCCTCATCGTCGACCGGGTCGAGGCCCGGGGGATGGGGGCGCTCCTCGCGGACCTCGAGCGGTTGAAGGCCCAGCTCCGGGAGGAGGGGCTCATGGATCGCCGGCGCCCGCTGCCCAGGTTCCCCGCCCGGGTGGGGGTGGTCACCAGCCGGGACGCGGACGCCTGGCGGGACTTCCTGCGGACCCGCTCCCTGCGCTGGCCCGGCTACCCGGTCCGGCTCGCGCACTCGCGGGTCCAGGGGCGCGCCGCGGCCCGTGAGATCGCCGAGGCCATCGGTCGGCTCGATCGGAGCGGGGTCGACGTGATCGTGGTCTGCCGGGGCGGCGGCGCCCTCGAGGACCTGTGGTGCTTCAACGAGGAGCCGGTGGCCCGGGCCATCTGGGCCTGCAGCGTGCCGGTGGTGACCGGCGTCGGGCACGAGTCCGACACGACCCTCGTGGACCACGTCGCCGACCACCGCGCGCACACGCCCACCGACGCGGCCCAGACCGTACTCCCGGATCGCCGCGCGCTTCTCGAGGCCATCGAGCGCCAGGGCGCCTACCTCTCGGACGCCATGGAGCGCCTGGTGGAGGGGCGCAGCGACCGCTTCGCCCGGGCCACCCGGTCCCTGCGGCTGCGCGCCCCGGCGCGCCTGCTCGACGAGCGCGCCGGCCGGCTCGAGGCCGCCGCAAGGCGCAGCCGCAGCGCGGCGCTCTCGAGCGTGGAGGCCACGGCCACCCGCCTGGAGCGCCTCGCCTCTCGCCTCGAGCGCCAGAGCCCGCTGGCCCGCGTCGTGCGCGCGGATGGCCGGGTCGACGGCGCGGCCGGTCGGCTGGCGGCGGCCATGGAGGCCGCGCTCTCGGCGGCCGATCGCCGGCTCGCCCCCGCGGGGCGCGCGCTGGAGGCGGTCTCGCCGCTGGCCGTGCTCGAGCGCGGGTACTCGATCACCCGGCGAGCGGACGGGAGCGTGGTCCGCGGCCCGGAGGAGGTCGCGCCCGGGGACGCCCTGACGACGATCGTCGCCGGGGGCGAGATCGACGCCACGGTCACCGGGAGCCGCGGCCCCGCGGAGGAGCCCTCGAGGTGACGGCGCTCCTCGAACAGGCACGGACCGGGACCTGGGCGGTCGTCGTCAACTGGAACGGCGGCGCCGAGGGGAACCTCACCTGCGTCCGGTCCCTGCTGGGCCAGGGGCTCGAGCCGGGGCGGATCGTCTTCGTGGACAACGCGTCCTCGGACGGCTCGCGGGACGCCGTGGCCGAGGCCGTGCCGGGGCTCGTGCACCTGGACAACCGGGCCAACCTGGGCTTCGGGGAGGCGGCGAACATCGGGGCGCGCTTCGCCCTCACGGCGGGGGCGCAGGCCGTGTTCTTCGTCAACAACGACCTGCGCTTCGAGGACGGGGACCGGTGCCTCGTCGGGCTCGAGGAGACGCTGCGGACCAACACCCGCGTCGGGATGGTCGGCCCCCGGGTCCTCTTCGACGACGGGACCGGGCGCGTGTGGTGCTCGGGCGGGCGCCTGAACTTCCGGCAGAACATCTCGACCCTCGTCGGTCACGGCCAGCCCGACGGGGAGCGCTGGCAGGAGTCGGGTCCCGTGGACTACGTGCCCGGGTGCGCCCTGCTCATGAGCCGCGAGTGCCTGCTGGACGTGGGGCACTTCGACGCGTCCTACTTCGCGTACATGGAGGACGTGGACCTGGGGCTCCGGGCCCGGCGCCGCAACTGGTCCGTGCTGCTCCGCGGCGACCTCGCGGCCTACCACCTCCCCTCCAGCTCCACCGGCGGCGGCTACGGCGCGCGGCGGAAGTGGATGCAGGCCCTGAACTCGGTGCGCTTCCTCAGGACCTACGGCCGCCCCTGGCACTGGGCGCGGTTCGTGGCCTTCGACGTGCTGACCCTCCCGCTGGCCCTCGTGCTCCGCGGCGTCCGCGGCGAGGGCCTCGCCGTGCTCGCCAAGGGGAAGGGCCTGGTGGACGGCTTCATGGGGCGACGTGTCACAGCGGAGGACCTCGAGCCGGGCGGCTCGATCCTCTGGCGGCGCTGAGCCGGGCGGCTCGATCCTCTGGCGGCGCTGAGCCGGGTGGCTCGATCCTCTGGAGACGCTGAGCCGGGCGGCGCGATCCATGGCGGCCCCGAGCAGGGGCGGCCCCCGGTCTCCGGAAATGAAACGCAGCACGCCGGCGCCGGGGCGGGAGGGCGCCTCAGATTGACGGAACCCCGCGGGCGTGGCCTCTCTCTCAGCCAACCTCGGCCCGGCGGTCGCTACCATGGGGCCTGGCCCGGTGCTCTCCACCCTCCATCCATGACGGACGCTCGCTCCCTCCCCTCGCTCCACCTCCTCGGCGCCCTCGCCCTCGGCGCGGCGGCCCTCGGGGGGGCCTCGGCCGCCCAGGAGCCGCAGCCGCTCATGGGGCAGCCCGTGCGAGGCCTGACCCCGGTCCAGGCGGCGCTCTTCGAGGAGGGGCTGGCGGCGTTCACCGCGCCGGTCCTGCCCTCCGAGGGCGCGGGCCCGATCTTCAACGAGCTCACCTGCGCCGGGTGCCACAACGTCCCGGCCATCGGCGGCTTCGGCGGCCGGCGGGTGACGCGCTTCGGCATCGCGGCCACGTCGACCAGCCCCTTCCAGGCCCTCGAGGGCCTCGGGGGGACGCTGCTCCAGGACCAGTCCTTCAGCATCCCCTGCCGGGAGACGGTCCCCAGCCAGGCGAACCACACCGCCCTGCGCGGGACCCCGATCCTCTTCGGCGCGGGGCTGGTGGAGGCGATCGTCGACGGCGAGCTGGTGGCCCGCGCCAACCAGCAGCCGACCGGGCTCGTCGGCAGGGTGCACTCCGTGATCCCGCTGGAGACCCCCGGGGGGCCCCGGCGCGTCGGCCGCTACGGGTGGAAGGGGAGCATCGCCACGGTGGACTCCTTCTCCATCGATGCCGCCCTGAACGAGATGGGCCTCACCAGCCAGTTCCTCCCGCAGGAGAACGCGCCGAACGGGGACCTGTCCCTGCTGGCCCAGTGCGACACGGTCGCCGATCCCGAGGACATGCCCGACGCGGCGGGCTTCACGCGGACGGACCGCTTCACCCACTTCCAGCGCTACCTCGCGGCCCCGGCGCAGACGCCCAGGTCCGGGATGAGCGGCGAGGCGGTCTTCGAGGCGGTCGGCTGCGCCGACTGTCACGTCGGCCGCTACGTGACCGGGCAGGTGCCCGAGCAGGCGCTGTCCGGCCGGACGATCCAGCCCTACTCCGACTTCCTCCTCCACGACATGGGGGCGCTGGGGGACGGCATCGTCGAGGGGGAGGCCACCGAGACGGAGATGATGACCCGGCCGCTCTGGGGGCTCGCCCAGCGGCCGAGCTTCCTCCACGACGGACGCTCCACGGGCGGGACCTTCGCCCAGAACGTGGAGGCGGCCGTCGCCGAGCACGGCGGCACGGCGCTCCCCTCGGCGCAGGCGTTCGCCGCGCTCTCGACGGCGGAGAAGGACCTCGTGATGGACTTCCTCGCGTCCCTCGGCCGCGCGGAGTTCGACTGGGACACGAACAACACCATCGACGAGTTCGACTGGTTCTTCGTCTTCCCCCTGATGACGGGGCCCGCGCCCGCGACGCCGATCTCGCCGGACGACGACGGGGCCATCGCAGACGTGGACCAGGACGGGGACTTCGATCTGGTGGAGTTCGGCAAGCTGCAGCGCGTGTTCACCGGACAGTGAGGGCCATGGAGATGATCAACCGAAGCTCGATCCTGATCCTCGCGGCCGCGCTGGCGGCTCCGGCGGCGGCCCAGGTGACCCTGGACCTGACCGTCACCGCGGGCGGCGCGCCCGTCGTCAGCGTCCTCCCCGGCCAGCTGGTGGGCTTCGAGGTCGGCGGCGCGCTGGGCGGCGACCCGAACCAGGGGCTGGCCATGTTCGCCTTCGACCTGGACTACGACGGCGGCGCGCTCGCACAGCTCGATCCGGCGCCGGCCATGGCTCCCTTCGTGGCGCCCCTGGGGCTCAACAACCCCGACGGGTTCGGCGGCACCCCGAGCGGCGGCGACCTCCTCCAGGTCGGCGGCGCGATGAACACCATCAACAACCAGTTCGCCACGGCGCCCGTCGGCGCAGTGGTGACCGGCGTGGCCCTCGGG
>JASFWR010000287.1:0-4910 GCA_050049155.1 Planctomycetota bacterium
CAAGAAGGTCCGCTGGCTCGCCGAGAAGGTCCGGCGGCGCATGGCGCCGGACGTCCCCACCCGCTCCCTCGGGGAGTGGGAGGCGCGGCACGAGGAGACGGTCCGTGAGGCGGTGGAGCGGGTGCTCCCCTTCCTGCCCGAGGACGGGGTCTTCCTGGACGTGGGCGCCAACATCGGTATCTTCTCGCGGCTCCTGCGAGAGGCCCGGCCCGGGGCGACGGGCTACCTCTTCGAGCCGGTGGCGCGCTACGCCCAGGTCTGCCGGGAGCGCTTCGCGGGGGACCCGGGCCTCGAGGTCGTCCACGCGGCCCTCGGGGACGAGGACGCGGCGCGGACGATCTACAAGGCCGCCCACAACTACGGGGCCAACTCCCTCGTGACCGAGATCATGTTCGACCGGCGGGCCAACTCCGCCGTGCGCCCGGACACGGTGATCGAGGAGGAGCAGATCCAGCTGCGGCACGGGTCGCGCTGGCTCGAGGAGCGCGGCATCCAGCACGTGGACGTGATCAAGACGGACACCGAGGGCTACGACTTCGCCGTGCTCGACGGCCTGCGCCCCTGGGTGGAGTCCAGCGGCTGCCGCCCGGTCTTCCACGTGGAGCTCCTCGCGGAGGACTACCACCCCCTGGCCGAACGCCAGCGCGCCGCCCTCGACGCTTACGTGCCCCTGGGCTACCAGGAGGTCGACCTCGCGGAGGCGCTGGAGGAGACCGTGGGGGATGTGCTGCTGATCCCCGAGGAGAAGAGGGGGGGCGGGGCGGCCTCGTGAGCGGCGAGGCCCCGTCGACGGTGCGGCGCGCGCTGGGGAGCCGGTTCCTGCGGGAGTCGAGCACCCTCCAGCTCGGGGCGTTCCTGGTCGCCGGCAGCAACTTCGTGGGCGCGGTGGTGATGACCCACGTCCTCGGGGCCCTCGAGCTCTCGCTGTTCTACCTGGGCGTCAGCACCTACTCCCTGCTGTGGGCGCTCCTCAACCTCGGGCTCGCCAACATCGTCACCAAGCGGATCGCCGCGGCCATCCGGAGCGGCGCCGAGGAGCTGATCCGCGGCTGGATGGGGGTGTTCCTGAGGCTCTCCCTCGGCCTGGCCCTGCTGGCCTTCGCGGCCGGCTGGTGGCTGTTCCCCCTCGGCTCCGACCTGGCCTTCGGGGCCAACGGACCGCGGGTGGCGGGGCTCGCCAGCGCCCTGGTCCTCGTGCCGCTGCTGGACGTGCCGCGGATCGTCTGCTCGGCGGCGCTCCAGGGGGAGCGCCGCATGTCGGCGCTGGCGCGGGTGGACCTCGGCCACGAGCTCTGCCGGCTGGTGCTGGTGGTGTCCGGGGCGCTGATCCTCGGGAGCGCCTGGGGGGCCGTGTTCGGGCTGCTGGCCTCCTCGGTCTGCGGCAGCGTCCTCGCCCTCGACGCGTACGGCCGGGAGCGGCGGACCGAGGGCTCCGCGCTGCCCGCGCTGCTCGCCGCCGTCGGCACGCGGACCGTGTCCGCGCGGGAGGCGCTCCGGGAGGGGGTCCAGGTGGGGCTCGTGCGGAACGTGGACTCCCTCGGGGTCCAGACGCTGCCCACGATCATCCTCGGGAGCCTCGGCGACCCCCGCTGGGTGGCCTACCTGCGCATCGCCCAGCGCATGGTCTCCGTGGCCCGGGTGATCATGCAGGGGGTGAACCGCACCGCGCTGCCCGCGCTCTCCCAGCTCGCCGGCGTGCGGGACGTGGCCGGCCTGCGCCGCACCTACTGGCGGGCGAGCCTGCTCTCCGGCGCCACGATCACCGCCGGGCTGCTGCTCACCCTGCCCCTGCTGCCCTTCGCGATCCCGCGGCTGTTCCCCCCGGACTTCGTGGACCCACTCTGGACCATGGTGTTGATCCTGACGCCGGGGCTCTGCGTGGTCAGCTTCTCGGTGGCGAACGACGTCTTCTACCTGGTCACCGACCAGATGCACGTGGCCATCAAGCTCTCGCTCCTGGGGCTCGTGGTGAACACGGCGCAGGTGGCGCTCTTCGCCTGGTGGCTCCCGACCATCGGGGTCGCCATCGGCCTCACCGTCACCTGCCTGTGGAGCCTCGTGCACCTCGCCTACGCGTGGAGCTGGTTCCGCCGTCATCCCGAGCTGCAGACCTGAGCCCCATGGACCCCGTGCTCCGCGACGCCTCGGCCGTCCTGTTCGACCTCGACGGGACCCTCTACCAGCTCCGGCCCATGCGCCGGCGCATGCTCCTGGAGCTCCTGCGCTGGGGCGCGTTCCACCCGCTCGCCTTCCCGACGTTGATGGGGAGGCTGCGGGCCTTCCGGAGCGCTCGGGAGGAGCTGCGGGGGTTCGACGACGACGCGCGTCAGCTGGAGGACGTGCAGTACGAGGTGCCGGCGCGGGAGCTGGGGATCCCGCCGGAGGCGCTGCGCGAGGTGGTGCGGGAGTGGATGTTCGAGCGGCCGCTGCCGTTCCTGGGCGCGGCGGCCTGGCCGGGGCTGCGGGAGGTGCTCACGGAGCTGAGGGCGGCCGGCAAGCGCCTGGGCGTGTTCTCGGACTACGCGCCGGACGCCAAGCTGGAGGCCCTCGGCGTGCGGGACCTCTTCGACGTCACCCTCGCGGCGACGGACCCGGCGGTGAACCGCTTCAAGCCGGACCCCGCGGGCTTCCTCGAGGGCGCTCGGCTCCTGGGCGCCCCGGCGGCCGAGGTGGTCTACGTGGGAGACCGCGCCGACGTGGACGGGGAGGGGGCGGCTGCGGCAGGGATGCGCAGCGTGATCCTCTCGGGGGAGGTGCGGGAAGACCCTCGATCGTCCCGAATTGATGGCCTGTTGACGCTCCGGCGCTTACTTTGAGCACCAGTCCGAGACGCCTCGTGTCTCGGGTGTCTCCAAATCTCTGCCTCGAAGACCCTCTTCGGAACCCCGTCCCGGAATCGAATCGAGCGCGGACCCGGCCCGTTTCCGTCCCTGTTGTAGAAGGGCGGAGCGCTTCGTCGCCGGATGAGTCCGTCGCTATCTCGCCATGGTAGAAATGCATATTCCTATGGCTGGCTTCAAGAAGCTCGGCGGCAAGGGCAACGTGGTGCACCACGTCGTCCTTCCCGGCCCCACGCGACGCTCCGGCGCGCGCCGCACCGCGGCGGGCGGCCCCGGGCTGCGTGCGGTCCCGATGCCCGAGCGTCAGCCGTCGGTTCCGCCCATGCCCGCTCCGGCTCCTGCTCCCATGGCAGCGCCGGCCGCCCCGGCTCCGGACGCCTCGCCGAGCGAGGTGCGTCAGAACCGCCGCGAGACGGCCCTGCTGCAGCGGCGGATCGAGAAGCTCTCGAAGCTGCTGACCGAGCAGGAGGAGCAGATCCGCACCCTCGCCCTCCGGGGCCTCGACGAAGGGGAGCCCGTCCCGGCCCCCATCTACAACGCCGTGAAGCCCTCCCTGGGCACCGGCGAGCGGGCGGAGAAGAAGCGCGCATTCATGGCGCAGCTGTTCCAGGCGAACCTGGAACTGCGAGAAAGCTTCAACAGCGACCCCCGTTGAGCCGATCAGGGGCGGCGGGCTCACCGCGTCCCCGGTCGACGTTCTCCTCGCGGGCCTTTTCCGCGCGGCCCCGACACGCCATGCTTGTCGCATCGCGCAGTCGGGCCGGTTCTTCGCGCGACAGGATGGGGGCACCCCTGATTCACCATGACCAACACGCAGACGGACGAGAGTGACGGCCTGGCCAAGGACCACGGCGTCCTCTACGTCGGGATCGACCTCGGCACCTCCCGCACCTCGGTCTCCGCCAGCAACGGCGTCCGGGAGACCATCGAGTCCTTCGTGGGCTACCCCAAGGACCCGGTGGCCATGAAGCTCCTCAAGAAGGACGTGCTCTTCGGGGCCGAGGCCCGCGAGAAGCGCCTGTCCCTGGACCTTCACCGGCCCCTCGAGCACGGCGTGCTCAAGTTCAACGCGGACGGCTCGGAGAACGCGGACTCGCGCCGCGCCGCCATGGACCTCGTGAAGGAGATCGTCCGGCTCTCGCGGCCGCGCAAGGACGAGCTCGTCTACGCGGTGATCGGCGTGCCGGCCCAGGCCCAGATCAACAACAAGGACGCGATCCTGCAGGCGGCCCGTGAGTCCGTGGACTCCGTGATGCTCTGCTCGGAGCCGTTCTCCGTGGCCTACGGGCTCGACATGCTGGAGGACGTCCTCGTGATCGACATCGGCGCGGGCACGGTGGACCTCTGCCGCATGCACGGCACCATGCCGGAGGAGTCCGACCAGATCACGATGAACACCGCCGGTGACTTCGTGGACGAGCAGCTCGGCAAGGAGATCGGCGAGGCGTACCCCCAGGCGCAGTTCACCAAGCAGATGGTGAAGGCGATCAAGGAGCGCCACAGCACGGTGGACGTCAACACCGAGACGATCACGGTCGAGCTCCCCGTCGAGGGCAAGCCGACGGAGTTCGACATCACCGAGCAGGTGCGCACCGCGTGCCAGCGGATCGTGCCGCCCATCGTCGAGGGCCTCGGGAAGCTCATCAGCACCTTCGACCCCGAGTTCCAGGAGCGCCTGAAGGGGCGCGTCCTCCTCGCGGGCGGCGGCAGCCAGATCCGCGGCCTCGACCGCGCCATCGCGGAGGAGATGCAGCGCACCCTCGGCGGCGGCAACGTCATCCGCATCGAGGAGCCGATCTACGGCGGCGCGAACGGCGCCCTGAAGATCGCCCACGACATGCCCGAGGAGTACTGGGAGCAGCTCAAGTGAGCGACCCGGGCGACCCGGAGCGCGCGGCGGCCGGCGTCCCCGACGGGGGGCTCCGGCCGCCGCTCGTTCCAGGAGCGAGTGCGGCCCCGGGCGCGCCCTCGCCGTCGGCCCGGCGGGCCTGGCTCCTGTGCGCGCTCCCCTGGCTCCTCGCGCTGCTCCTCGCCGCGCTCGCCCGGCAGGCGCCCGGCGCCGTGGAGCGC
>JASFWR010000288.1:0-4906 GCA_050049155.1 Planctomycetota bacterium
GCAGGGCGCCGATCCCGTCGTAGGCCTCGAGGCCGAACCCGAGGGGGTCCATGCGCGCGTGGCACGCGGCGCAGTTGGGGTCCGCCCGGTGCCTCGCGAAGCGCTCCTTGAAGGAGAGCTCCTCGCCTCCGTCGGCGACCTCCTCGAGGCCGTCGACGCCCGGCGGCGGGGGCGGCGGCGCGCTCCCCAGCAGCACGTCGAGCACCCACTTGCCGCGGCGCACCGGTGAGGAGCGCGTGGACTCGCTGGTGGCGAAGAGGACGCTGGCGTGACCGAGCAGCCCGCGCCGCTCGGTGCCGGCGAGGTCCACCCGCGCCCAGCCGTCCTCGAGGGACTCGAGCACGTCCTCGCGGTCGAGGCCGTAGAGGCGGCGGAGCCGGCCGTCGGCGAAGGTCTCCGTCCCGTCCACGAGCTCCCATAGGCTGCGGTCCTCCTTCAGGGAGCGGAGGAGCACCCGCGACGTCTCCTCGACCATGGAGCGGAGCAGGTCGGTGGAGAACCTCGGGAACGCCTTGTAGTCGGCCCGCTTCGTGGCCAGCACCCGCAGCTGGAGCCACTGGAGTCCGAAGCCGCGGACGAAGGCCTCGGCCCGCGGGTCGTCGAGCATGGCCTCCGCGGCCGCGACGACGCCCGCCTCGGAGTCGAGCGCTCCGCCGCGCGCCATCGCCAGGAGCGCGCGGTCTGGGACGCCCTCCCAGAGGAAGCCAGCGAGCCGGGTCGCCACCTCGTGCCCGGTCAGCGCGCGGCTCCCGCGCGCGTCCGGCTCTCCGACCCCGGCCTCCACCTTGAACAGGAAGCGCGGGCTCACGAGGAGCCCGAGCATGGCCGCCCGGAGGCGCTCGCGCGGCGGGTCGGAACGGTCGGACAGGGCGAGCAGGCGGCGCACGTCGTCCTTCGAGACCTCGGGAGTCCGCCAGGTGAGCTCGGCCAGCTCCGTCACGATCTCCCGCAGGGCGGCGCTCGGCCGCTCCGCCGAGGCGAAGCGCGCCGCCTGCCGCTCCCAGAACTCGGACGAGCCCCCGTCGTCCAGGGGCCCCACCACCTCCACCCAGTCGATGGCGAGGTTCCGGTCGCGGGCGCGACGCCCGTCGCGCGCCGGTCGGTAGTAGTCGTTGAGGAAGCGCACCCCCGCCAGGTGGTCGCCGCCCCGGTCGACCCGGAGGCGGGCCTCGAAGACCTCCGCCTCCTCGGCGCTGCCCGCGGCCGCGGGCACCTCGGGACCGCGGCTCTGGCCTCCGAGCACGAGCTGGATCCGGCACGGCTCGTCCCCCGCCTGCTGCCCCCAGACCTGGGCGCGCACGAGGTACTCCCCGCCCCGGGGCAGGGACGCCGCGGCGCCCGCCTCCCCCCGGGTGTAGAGCCAGCAGGAGCTGCCACGCGGCGCGCCGCCGGTCATGTCCCCGGGCACGTAGCGGCGGACCCTCGGCGGGCCCGGCTCGTCGGTCGCGAGGGCGCGCTCGGCCACGGCCTCGGCGGCGTCGAGGTAGCGCCGGAAGTCGAGGTCCGAAAGGGACTGGGCCGCCGAGACGTGATCGAAGCCGTGCCCCACCACGTCCTCCGGGAGGAAGCGTCGCGCGTCGATGGAGACGCCGAAGAGGTCCCGCGCCGCGGCCGAATACTCGGCGACGGTCAGCCGCCGGAGCGGGAGGGACGGCAGCGGCAGCGGGCCGCCCCCCTGCGCGCCGATCTCCCCGCGGACCCACCCGACGAAGCGCGCCCGCTCGGTCTCGTCGGGCGCGGCCTCACCCGCCGGGGGCATCTCCCCAAGCTCCACGCGCTCGGCGAGCCAGTCCCACTCGTCCGGCTCCGCGAGCAGCGAGGACGCGGTGGCGCCCGAGAGGTCCAGGCCCCCCTGCACGTCCGCGCCGCCGTGGCAGCGGAGACAGTGGGCCTCAAGGAACGGCCTCCCGACGTCGTCGAAGCCGTCCCCGGCCGCCGCCAACAGGAGGAGCGCCGCGATCATGGACCCAGGATAGTGCCGGGCGGCGGAAGTTCACCCCGGCATCCGGGGGCCGATCCCCCGAAGCGACAGGGGGCCGCGGCGCCGGGCTGGGACACCTGCGCTGAGCCTCCTGCGCTGGGTCTCCCCTCAGAGGCTCTCGTAGGGGGTGACCTCGTCGAAGGAGACCTTGACCTTCATGGACCCGAGCTTGGCGACGAGCTGGCGGCGCTCGCGGTCCACCTTGTGGACCAGCACCCGCTGGCGGTACCGGGGCAGGTACACGAGGGACCCCTTCCCGAGCCCGGCGATGAACGCCTCGCGCCTCTCCGTGAGGGACGCGCCGGTGAGCTCGGCCTCGAGGCGGTCGAGCGTCTCCTCCATCTCCTTGCGGGTCTCGGGCGGCAGCTGGTCCAGCAGCCGCCGGCCGCGCTCCAGGGTCCGCGCCGCGTCGCGGACGCGCTCCTCGATCCCCTTCTGCGCCTCCCGCTCCAGCTGGTCGATCCGGCGCTCCAGCTCCTCCTCCCGCTCGTCGACCACGCGGCTGCGCTCGCGCGCGCGGGCGAGCTCCGCCTCGGCGCCGAGCCGCGTCTCCTCCGCCGCCATGCGCGCCGAGCGCACGTCGCTCATCAGGTCCTCGAGCTCCCCCTCGCGGCGCTCGAGGCGCTCCCGCGCCACCTCGCACACGGACTCCGACAGGCCCACGCGCCGGGCGATCACGAGGGCGCAGGACTCCCCCGGGGTACCGAGCATCAGCTTGTACCTCGGGGCGAGGGTCTCGTGATCGAACTCGGCACAGGCGTTCTCCGCCCGCGCGTGCCGGTAGGCGAACTCCTTGAGCTTGCCGATGTGGGTCGAGACCAGGGTCGGGACCCGCGCGGCGAGCAGGCGCTCCAGCACGGCGGTCCCGAGGGCGCCCCCCTCGTCCGGGTCGGTCCCGCCGCCGAGCTCGTCCAGGAGCACCAGGGTGTCGGGCGTCGCCCGCTCCAGGGCGTCGGAGACCCGGACCAGGTGGGACGCGAAGGTGGAGAGGTTCTGCCGGATCTCCTGCTCGTCGCCGATGTCCGCGGCGATGCCGTCGTACAGCGGGATCGTCGTGCCGTCGTCGGCGGGGACGGGGAGGCCGGCGCGGGTCATGAGGGCGAACAGACCCGCCGTCTTGAGGGCCAGGGTCTTGCCGCCCGTGTTGGGCCCCGTGATCAGGAGCATGTCGAAGTCCACGCCCAGGCGGAGGTCGATGGGCACCACCTCCTCCAGGGCGCCCCGCGCCACCTGGTCGATGAGCAGCGGGTGCCGGGCGCCGCGCAGCAGCAGCCCCTCCGAGGCGCCGTCCTCCCCGGGGAGCCGCGCCGGGCGCGCGTCGACCGCCGCGGCCCAGCGCGCGCTGGCCAGGGCGACCTCCAGCTGCCCGACCCGCAGGGCGGCGCCGTCGATCACCGCGCGCGCGTCGAGGACGTCGCGGGAGAGGTCCACGAGGATCCGCTCCACCTCGCGGCGCTCGTCGGCTCGCGCCTCGGCGAGCCGGTTGCCGAGCTCGACCACCTCCTGGGGTTCGATGAACACCGACTCCCCGGTCTGGGATCGGTCGTGCACGAGGCCCTTCACGCGCCCGGACATCTTCGCCTTCACCGCGAGCACCGGCCGCCCGGCGCGCCGGTGAACGCCGCCGTCGCTCAACACCGCGCGCACGTCGGCCCGGGCCATGACGGCGCGCAGCGCGCCGTCGATCCGGGAGCTCGCCGACGACATGGCGTCGCGCAGGTTCGTGAGCCGGCCGGACGCCTCCGCGCGCACCCGCCCCCGGCCATCGACCACCCGGTCGATCCGCTCCACCACCGCCGCGGTGTCCGGGGAGGCCGCCATGAGGGCCGCGAGGGCCGGCGCGAGCTCCGCGCGGTCCGCGGCCCACCGCTTGAGGCGCAGGTTCGCGTCGAGGAAGTCCCGCAGCGCGGCCAGCCGGTCCTCGCTCAGGCGGCCCGAGGGGTCGCCCGGCAGCGGTTCGCCCACCCCGGCCATGGGCGGCCCGTCCTCCTGGGCGAGGCGCTCCCCCATCTCCGCGCAGCGACCGAGGGCCGCCCGCGCGTCGGCCTCGCTCCGCGGCCCCACCTCGGCGACGACCCGCTGCCCGAGCGAGCTGACCGCGTGCCCCGCCACGAGCTCGAGCACGCGGTCGAGCTCCAGCACCCGCCGGGCGTAGCGGAGATCGTCGTGGGCGTCCTCTGAGGTCATCGGTGGAGGGTCGGAGGCGGGCCGGGCTGGGGTCCGGGCCGGGGGTCGTCCTCGGACCCCATGGTAGCCGCGGCCCGGGTCAGCGTCGGCGTCGGGCCATGGCCGGTGCGGCGCCGGGTCAGGGTCGAACGACCACGTCGATCCCCACGGGCGTCGGCCCCACCACGGGGCGGTCGACCATCACGACGCCCAGCCGCCGGCGCACGAGGCCCTCCTGCTCGGAGATGAACTCGTGCCACCGGTCCCGGATCCAGCGCCGCTGCCCGCGGTTCTTGAGGTCCCCGCTCTGGCAGACCAGCACGTGGTCGTAGTCGGCGATGAACGCGAGCAGGTCCTCCCCGGTCAGCCCCGGGTCGTCGGTGACGGGGACCGGGGTGGCGTCCATCGGGCGATGGGCGTCGCGCAGGAACCGGGTCACCGCGCCCCCGCGCTCCAACAGCCCGAGGTGGAGCGCCGCGGGCGACATCTCCGTGGACTGGCCGAGCCAGCCGATGCGCCCGTCCGGTCCGGCGGCGCCGGCGACCAGGTCGATGAGGTGCTCGTGGGAACCACGGCGCAGCCCGCCCGACGCCGGCGGGCCGAACATCCCCAGGGTCCGGCCGATGTGCTCCTCCTGGAACACGCGGCTCGCGGTGCCCTCGGGCGCGATCGGCATCCCCGCCCAGCTCGCGCAGCGGAGGTTCGGCACGGTGAGGGTCGCCGCGCCGACCGCCGCCGCCGCCAGCGCTGCAGCCCGGG